>JAHIHJ010000403.1 GCA_018899795.1 Methanobacteriota archaeon | reverse complement strand
GGTATATATTTTCATAGAGTCTCCTGAAAAGAAGTGAGTGGTCTTAGTTTTAATAATTCGGATTGTTTTTTATTTTTCTCAATTCGATTTTCAGATATTTTGCAATAATCAGGAGAAAGTTCAATGCCAATAAAATTTCTTTTCAAGCCCATAGCAACAATAGCCGTAGTTCCACTTCCAGAAAATGGGTCAAGTATTATTTGTGCGGATGTTGAAGAAATAATTCTGTCAATAAGAGCTACGGGGAATGGTGCAGGATGATCATTATTCATTTCTTGAGTGAACTCCCAAACATCGCCATGCGCATTAGCCTTTGGTGCAAGTTTAAAATTTGGTTTTGCTATAAGATAAATTACTTCATAAGTCGGCAAGAAATACCCTGGATTGAAATTTATTCCACCCTTTCTACGCCATATGATTATTTGTCTTACAGGGAAATCACCAACGATGTCTTGTCTGTCTTGAAGCAAACCGGCCTGTACACGCCATTTATGATTATAAAATATTGCACCATCATCTTTGATTAATCTAAACATCTCAGTTAAACAGTCTTTTTGCCATTGTGAATATTTATCATGGGGCATATTGTCGTCATAATGGCTATAACCATTTACCAAAGCAGCATTAGCCCACTTTCCACCTCTCCCATCTTTCATCCCATTACCTGTCGAGTTTTTTAGGTTGTATGGTGGCGAAGTAACAACAAGGTCAAGGCATTTGTCAGGCATTTGTCGCATTATGGTGAGACTGTCTCCGCAAATAATTTTATTTATGTAATCATCAGGAAATTTCAATTTATCCTCTACGCTTTTTTGCCTGAACACCGATTCCATTGTCATCAAATGCACCTTATATTATGTTAAACTATTTATTCTACTTGAATCTTTATTGCTCACATGTGTATAAGAGTTACTCATTTTAGTGAATGTAAGCCTTAATATTTTTTGGGCTGTATTTTCTTGTTGAGCGCCTATTTTTAGCACTTGAAAAAGATTCTTCTGGATTCTTATCGCCTTATACGAGCATAAACCCCTATCGCCTTCAGTCACTACGGTATACCCCGTACAAATGTACGAGGCCTGTAGCTATCGTTTTCCTTATTTCCCTCTATTAAATTCATATACATCTTGCTCACGAATATATTTTTCCACAACATCCCATCCCTGCCCCACAGACCCATGGAAACAGCTCGTAGCCCAGAGATGATCTCCGCACCATTAGCGTAAATGGGGAAATTCTTTCCTGTTCATATTACCACCACTTCTTTCACATGTTCATCCGCAAATATAAACTCATGGCAAGCGGCGCGAAAGTATTTTTGTCAACTTCATGTAAGCCCTGCCATCACTATAAATGATACCTCTCCCAGTATTGCAGAAAGCCATACCATACCCACAAAATGAATATAGCAATTGAACATGCTCCCGCCGTCCACAGCCCTCAAAAGTATGGCTGAAAGGATAGAGTGACCCACCATCATCGACATAAGGAGCAATGCCAGGAAATTGATGTCCATCACAGAGCCCAGGGACAGGATCGAAGTCATGCCCGGGGGTATATCAGTGCCTTCGAAAATATTTACAAGCATCTTGACTATCGCAAGCGTAAGGAACATGGTAAAAGCAATACCTCCTGTTAACCCATAGACTTCTCCCACAAGGCTTGAAGCGAGTGAATAGCGCAGCTTTCTCAAAGATACTATTTTCATGAAGTTATCCCCGACTATTTCACCTATCTGTTCAGGTTTTCCTCCCTTGTCTATGCCTTCAGCGAATATGGTCCCGAATCGTTCGATAAGATTGCTGCCCGTACCTGCCGCGAAATAATTCCATGACATTATTTTATTGATCCTTGTCTCAAGCCGCTTATAGAGTTCCTTGATATCCGGGGTCAGGGGACCGAAATCATGATACGTAAGGTTGCGCAGCGAATCCCTGATTATACCGCCCCGCGCGCCTGCCGTGGAACCGAGAGCCCGAACGAAAGATGAGAAATTGTCGTCTTTGCGTTTTATCAATTCTTCTTCTTTCATAGCTAAATAACCTGTTAATGCAAAAGGTGTGACAGCTATTGCTATCTTGAAAGTGATAGGAAGCAAATCTCCAGCGAGCACCAGGAGGATGGATAATAATATGACCCCGATTATAGAAACGGGGAAGGACATGCGTATGGTCCTGTCGGCTCCAGTCTCAATTCTCAGGGTATGCCATATCTTATCCTTGGGAGATTTGCTTTTCATAACAAAAACAAGGATACCTTCCGCGCCCAGAAAAGTCACGATCGAACCTGCCATGAGAATGCCGGGTTCCATGCCTGTGATTATCGGCATTATAAGAGATATCGAGGTAAGGAATATCAGGGCTGTCATCATAGCCACGAAGATCTCTTTCGTCATCTGGATCTGTCCAAGCGATTTCTTGTACATGGTGTCGAACTCGTTCATGACGACTTTCTGTTCTGTCCAGATGAACTGTTCAAAAGGTTCACCTGCTTCTGAAGAGTGTGCAAGCCTGTCAAGAAAATCCGCAAAAATTGCGGACGGCGTTCTCTTTGAAATGAACCTGCATGCCTGGGCAAGGCTGAAATTCCAGTCATTCATCAATGTATATATCTTTCCAGTCTCAACAGCAAGATATCCATATGCAGCATTTATTGAAAGCTGGCGAAGAACTTCCTTTCGCGCCATGTTGGAAGCTGCAAGCACTCCCATATGCGTGATGTAATAATGCATGTTCACGTCTATCTGGCTTTGTTTGGTCCCCAACACAGTAGTGGGATATAAAACAACAACTGCAATAAATAGCACAGGCACAAGGAAAAGCACATAGGTGAAAGCTCCTGTTATGAGGTCGGGGACAAGCAGGAACATGATGATGGGAAAGATGATACCCATGGATATGATCGGCAGGGCTATCTTAAAGAGATATTGCTTCTGTGTCATTTCCATGCATTCAAATGCTTTCTTGAACATGTTTCACCTATAAGCTAAACGGAAGAGCTTCAACTCCGCCTCTCTCGAAAGCCCAGATTATATCTTTGGCTTTATAATAATCAAAAATATTCTGTTCTACCATTTTTTTAAGTATCTTTGCGCGTAATTCAAGCTCGACATAGATCTTCTTTTTATCAGCATAGCCGAGTTTATGGGCGATCAGGTTCTCAAGTATGTAGCTGTTATTCAATCCCCTGAAATGATGCACGTCATGGAGAGGATCCCACTGGAAGACAGCTCTTGTAATAACACCCTTTGATTCCTCCATGTACCCCTCTATCTCTTCAACAGATACGCATCTGCGAAGGAACACCCCCTGCCTGTAGACAGCCTGCAATATGATAACAACATGAAGGTTGTCAATGAATGTGACAGGTACCTTGATCGGATCGCCTGTTATCCTCTGGATGAGTTTTTTTACAGATGATGCGTGGAATGTTGCCATGACCGAGTTGCCTGCCTGCATAGCCTGGAATGCCACAGCACCCTCTACGCCCCTTATTTCACCCACGATCACATATGTTGGACGGGAGCGCAGCGCCAGCTTTAGCAGGCTGAACATATCCACCTGGGAGCTTTTGGGACCTGTCTCACGCGTGATCATCTGCTGCCATACCGCCTGTGGAGCTGTTACTTCTGCGGTATCTTCTACACTGTAGATCTTTCCTGTTGAGTTGACAAACGGCATTATCGAGTTAAGAGCAGTGGTCTTTCCGCTTGCGGTTTCACCGCTTACGAAAACATTCATCCCGTTCTCAAGGCAAAGCCACAGGTAAGCTCCTATCTCTGCGCTGATGCTGCCCCATTTTATAAGCTGCGTGACGCTTGTGGGGATGGCAGCAAATTTCCTGAGCGTAAAAGAACTGCCGCGCCTGCTCACTTCGCGGCTGTAAATGATGTTAATACGCGAACCGTCAGGCAGCGCGCCATCTGCTATGGGTCTGAAATCACTCACAGGTCTTCCAATTCGCTCGCTCATCACCCTCATCCAGTCATTGATCTGCTCATCTGAAGTAAAATGTACATTTGTCTCCAGCATATCGAGGACCTTATGGACAACGAAAATGCTGTGTTTGCCAATGCTATGAATATCTTCAAGATACGGGTCCCTGATAAGTGGTTCAATTATGCCGTGACTAACAATGTTTCGGTCTATGAAATATTTTATTTTCCTGAACTCATCTTCTTTGAGCGAGACTTTTTCCTTGTTCCTTGTTGATCTCCCTATTACGACCATTTTATCCAGGAGCCTATTGAAATGTTCCCTGAGTTTATCAGGCGTGTCTGCTGCAAGTTCCTCTGGCGTTCGTTTCAGTACCATCCCCAGCAGAAGCTGGTATTTTTCCTGTTCGTATGGCGTCAATTCAGGTTCGATAGCATAATACTTTATTCCCGTCTTCTGGGTCCCATATAAATGAATAAAGATCGGGTCACCTACCGGATAGATGACATTAATATTCTTTTTATCTATATCTCTTGAAAGCTGGGGAATGAACGAAGGTAGAACTCCTGTCTGTTCCTGGAACTTCCGGAGGTATAGTCCAAGATGCTGATTGTTCTTAATAGCTTCTTCCAGTTCCATTGTACCTCAGACGGGGAAGGGTAGCCCCTCCAGCCCGTATTCCCTGTATTTTTTCACTATCTCGAACGTCTCTGTAAAATCAAATATTTCATGTTCTACCATCGCATTGAGAACTTTCGCTCTTTTGAACAATTCATCGTATATCTTTCTTTTATCCTTGTAACCCTGCCTTGCTGCGATCTTTTCTTCAAGGATAAAGCTGTTATTCAATCCCCTGAACTCGTGTTTATCTTCTGCGGGATTCAACTGGAAAACAGCCCGCGTCACCACACCTCCTGCTTCTTCATAATACCCTTCAAGCTCTTCCATCGCAAGGATCCTCCTTATGAGAATGCCTTCCCTGTAGTACGCATGAAGCACAACACAGACGTTCAGGTTATCTATGAATGTAACAGGAACGCTTATCGGGGCGCCGATGAACCTCTGTATCATCTTTTTTACGGATGACGCGTGGAATGTGGAGATCACAGGGTGCCCTGTCTGCATTGCCTGGAATGCCACTGCGCCTTCTATGCCCCTTATCTCGCCTACGATGATATAATTTGGACGCGAACGCAGGGCGGCTTTCAGGAGAGTGAACATGTGGACCTGCGATTCTTCTGCGCCTTCCTCTTTGGTCGCAAGCTGCTGCCATACATCATGGGGGGGCGTTACCTCTGTGGCGTCCTCAGCGCTGTATATCTTGGCTTTGGGGTCAATGAAAACAAGTATTGCATTCATTGCTGCCGTCTTTCCGCATGCCGTTTCCCCGCACAGGAACACGCTCATGCCGTTCTCAAGGCAGAGCCAGAGATATGCCGCTTCTTCTGCGCTCATTGTCCCGAATTTAATGAGCTGGGTTATGCTAAGGGGGGTTTTTGTGAATTTCCTTATCGTGAATGAGCTGCCCCGGCGGCTGATGTCGTCGCTGTATGCTATCGCGATACGAGAGCCGCTGGGAAGTGTTCCGCCTGCTATCGGGTTTGCATCGCCTATGGGGCGTCCTATGCGTTCGCTCATAGTTCGCATCCAGTTGTCAAGCGATATTTTTGAATCAAACTGTATGTTGGTCTTAATATTGCCGAATATTTTATGGACGAGAGAGATCGGATTCAGTCCTACGCAGTGAATATCCTCAAGGTATGGGTCGCGCAGAAAAGGTTCAACAGGTCCGACATCAAAAATGTCCCTCACGATCAGATATTTCAGTTTATCGTACTCTTCCTTTGTAACCCTGATAATTGAAGACGCAAGAGACCTTTTCTTGAATTCTTCCACCCTGATCGTTTCGTCAATGAGTTTAAGAACTGCTCCTCTCAGGTTTTCCTTTGAGGTTAGACGTATGCCTTTCTCAAGCACCTGGTCAAGAACTGCAGCGTATAATTCTTTTTCTTCCTCCATTAGATGCGGTTCGATGACAATATATTCGATATCCTGATTGTGTTCTCCATAAATGTGTATGAACACGGGATCTCCAACCGGATATAAGATATTGGGGGTTTTATCAAGAGACATCTCACGCGGGATACTGGTAACAAATGACGGGATGTTTGAATGTTCTTTCTGGAAATTGATGATATAATCAGAAAGTACCTTGTTGTTTTTCAGGGCTTCTTCGAAATCAGTTTCTATTTCCATTTCCCTCACGACACTGATGCGATCTCGACCACAAGACCCACGTTCGATTCTATCCTGAATCCTATCATGCTCTCGACGGATGCGGCTGCGCCTGTGAATTTATTTACGATAATGGTCCTCTTTATATTGCTGCCAAGCGTGCTTATTTTAAGCGTCAGGTTTATATCTGCGGACGATACGAATTCCGTATGGATGCGGGGTTCGAGTTCTGAGGGCTCAATAGAAAGAATGATAGTTTTGCTCACTCCTGTCAACCTTTTAAAAAAAGATATCAGTTCAAGCCCTTTCTCCATGTTCACGCTGTGTTTAATAAGAGAGGAGATGGTGTCTATTATGATAACATCGTTCTTGAAAAGCGCTTCCGCTTCTCTTAGCCGTTCAATGAAATCCAATCGAGGCGCAGATGGGTCTATGAGGGATAGAACGGGGATGTATAGCAATTTCTTCTTTAAAAGGAAAGTGGATATGTTGTAGCTGAGTGAATACATCTGGTTGATGAAACCCTTGGTCGTCATCTGGGTCGAGATATATGTCACCGAAGCTCCGTTCTCCATGAGCCCGTAAGCAAGGCGCTGGCATACCGTGCTTTTTCCGCTGCCGCTGCCTCCTTCTATAACTACTATTGAGCCAGGGGGGAAACCGCCGCCAAGTTTCCTGCACAGTTCATCTCGGGCAAGATCAAAGGAACGTATACCTGTTATAATAAATATCATCTCCTGAAAGGCATTGTGTCGAAAACTCCATTACCTGCAACTACGCGAACGGTATGGTCTCCTGCTGTAAATTGAGTGGTTGTTGTATAATTCAACCTTAAAACAGATGTGGGGTACCACATAGTCCCACCTTCCATTACTGTCCATTTATTTATAACATTTGTATAATTTCCATCTATGAACATGTTTACAGTTGTTGGGTCAATTGTGGATTTTCCTGTATTTTTGACGAAAAAGCTATAATTGTTGATTATATATGGTATCACCGCAGGATCATTGATGATCGTGATATCAGTCTTTAACTGGTCTGCAAGCGTCTTGCTGCCCATTCCATAAGAAGCAGTGATGCTCTGCACGTTGGTTGTTACAACTCCGATTACACCCACTGCTATAAAGATCGCCGCTATGAAGAATATCAGATGGGTTATTGATTCGCCTGGCATTTTAATTACACTCTCCTATCACATTGAGGTTGACCCTGCCCCGGGTTGCAGACCAATGTTACTGTGGGTATTCCCATGTTTCCTTCGGTGTCGACAGCGACCATAAAGAAATAATCAGTATTGCAGTTCGGGTCGCACAACACCTGGTAATTCAGGCTGGTAGTTGTATAATTCCCCGGGATTACGCTGATGTAATCAATTGTGGGCGGACAGGTTGCCGAAGGATTGTTCTTAATTCCATACAGGATGTAATATGCAATACCTATATCATCTGTAGAAGCGTTCCACGTGAATGAATAGGTTGTATTGGCTTTTATTGAAACTCCGGAAAAATTAGTTGGTGTGGTTGGTGCAATTGTTGTAATACCATTGCTTGCAGCCATCATCAATCTTAAGGGATAATTTGCATCAGAACTATAAATATAAATATTTGGAGCAAGCATAGTTGAATTCGTTAATGGAGTCCATACTTCTCCCGTTGCCACATTAAAAGGAACGTATGATATATTATAAAATATGGTAGAATTTTTTGGATTTAAAACTATGCTGCCATTATTTCTAACTGTTAAATTTAAGGTATAAGGTCCAAACTGATTTGCAGGACCTGTTGGATCAACGTATCGATAACTGCCGGATAAACAGGTATTTACTATCGTAAGCCCAGTCTGCGCCTTCCCCGCCTCCCTCTCAGCATAAGCATTCTCAGCCAAAAGCGGCGCTTCCTGGCTATCTTTCGACATCCCATAATTTGCAGACAGCGCTATCGATACAGCCATCAACAGCAGAATCACGAACATGATCACAGCATATCCCATTATTATCGCCTACCAGAGCCTGTAATCCGACACCCCGTTTTCACTCGTGATCTTTATCCTGTCGCCAACATTGATCGACACAGGGATCGTAATATTTGTGCTGTTTTGCGGCACCCACACGTTCCCTGTCGTTGCAACAGTATAATTGTATGGATTTCCGTTGATAAAGACGTTCATTGCGCTTGCGTTAAGCGTGGTCTTGCCTGTGTTCTTTACTGTGAGGTTCAATTGAGTTGTAGTGTTCGTCATATTCATTATCGTAATGTCGGTCTGCATCCTTGCCTTTTTTATTATATCCTTTTCATACTGCGCATTTTTCACAAGACTATTAGAGTATTCATAAGACGCGTAGGTGGTAGTACCGATGGTTAGAAACCCTACAAATATCAAAGCGATCACAACGGATGTTTCTGCGCCCATGGTTCGAATCCTCTGATATCATTATACTCATTATAGTTATTATAATGTATGCATTGACTTAAAGATTTCGATAAAAAGATGAAAAATGAAAAAAAGGCGATATACTGTTTAGGGGTATATCGCAAGTGGCGGGTTGCTGAAAGCTGGAAGTAATAATGGCATGTTAACTGTGGTACCCTTTTCTGGTGTCAATGCAAGCGACATAGCTTTCTTCTGTGCAAGTCCCAAGCCTGTGACAGTAACATCGAGTCTTGCTAATCCACCTGGTTCGAGTGATGGGTTAGCGCTGTCGCTCAAAATACCCGTTGAATTTCCCAGAGGCGTGCCATCCTGCCTCAATATATACACATAAAAGGTGTTTGTAGCATTTACTGCAGACTGTCTGCTATAATTGTAGGTTTGTGCCTGCACTTTTAGTAAAACCTTGCTTAAGTCGACCGATGATCCGCCTGCTGCAACTTTTATGGTTATATTAAGGGCAGTTAAAATTGTACTGCTGTAATTACCATCCACAGCCTCGATGACAATGTTCTCACCTATCGCCGCTGCCGCTTCTTTCGTAGTAGATGTACTCTTTGACTGCATCACACCTGATGTCTGGATGAGCACAGCAGCCGCAACAGCAGCCACAAGCACCATTGCGATGAAAATGATGAGTGTGCCGACGCCGGCTTGTGCCTGTTCGTTCCGCATTATTGTTTTCATATTTTGGTCTCCGTTTAGGTTGTTTATGCTCATGATAAGTATGAGCATATTACTCTATGAACATAATTATATTTATAGTTAATGGTTGTAAATTCTCAACAACGAACGAAATTACATAAAAATGAGACGTTTAAATCATGTAGAGCCTGAACTGAAATTATTCCCTTATAAAGGGGTTAATTCTTAAAGCTAAGCTGGTATCCGTTCTATGATGTGTTCGAGGTCTTTTACCTTCTTATAATATGTCGAGGTGGATCGAATAAAATCAGCAGCGATCAAGCCTTTATGGGTAATTATATAATCCCCGTGACCCACCTTCCGCGCCAGCCCCTCAAGCTGGAACACGGATTTCATTTTGCCGCCTATGCTCCCCCTGTCTGCTATCTTATCAGTGTATTCCCTTATCTCCGAGAATCGCGTTACGTTATCTTCGCCGTTCCTGGCAAGGACGAATAGGATAAGCCTGAACTGTATATCCCCCGGACCTGTGGTTATTCCCATGGATTGATAGAATCTTGCGACTTCCTGCTCAAATTCGATGTCGATATCCATGGATCACCCTCACTCATTTTCATTTTCGAAATCCTCAAGCTCTGTCTGCGATACGCCAAGCCTTCTATCCATCATTTCAAGCTTTTTGTCGAATGACTCGGAAAAGTATGAAAAATAGCCAAGCACGACCCCTATGAAAATAAAAATCCTGGAAGCCATCTGCATGGCGCCTGTCGGGGCTATGTTATCAAGGAGCATAAAATCAAAGATCAGGGAGATGGCAACAAGGGAAAAAGCTATCCTGTTCTGGAGACGCTTAGGGACGCGCTGGAGCAGTATCAGAAGCAGAAGACCCAGTATCATGCTGGTCGGGACAATGAACAAACCTGAAAGATATACGTTTATAGTGACGTTGCTGTCTATTTCAAAGGTGGAGCCCCATTCGTCCGAGTATGGACCGATTATCCCAAAACCGAACAGAGCAATAAGGTAGATCGAGCCGAAGATCAGAAAGACCGTTGCCACTCCTGTACTGACCCGGTGTTCACCAAGAATTATGTAAATGATAAAATAGACAAGGGGAACTGAAATAAGTGCAAATGGGATAGACCCTATATAGTATAGGGTGGTTTCAACTTCAATGAAATTGCCATATGCTGCAAGCGTCCTCAGACCGGCAAACAGGAAAAACGCTCCAACAAGCGACCAGAAGACAATGAGGGCATTCAGGGTAGGTATGCTCTCCTCCCTCTGCCTGTTCTTATTCTGATGCAGGGTTACCGCGAAAGCGAACGTGGCAAGCACGATGGCAAAACATACGATCGCATTCATTATAAGCCCAAAACTCATTTAATTATCCTCGGTATTTTTTCCCTCAGTATCTTAATTCCGCCTTAAAGAATTTATTACATTTATATATTTACCGTTAGGTATTTATACTTTTTCTGAAAACAAAAGCTGGAAGCTATGGAATTTGAAGAAACGAAACCGCAGATAAACGCAGATGAACGCAGATTAAATGCTTTGTCTGAGGAAATCATCGGTGCCGCTTTTGAAGTTAGTAATGTTCTTGGAGTTGGTTTCCTTGAGAAGGTATATGAAAATGCCCTGAATATTGAACTTAAATTGAGGGGAGTAGAAACACTTCCACAGGCACCGTTAAAAGTATTTTCTAAAAATGAATTAGTTGGCGACTATATAGCCGATATTTTAGTTGAGAATGAAATTATTATTGAAGTAAAAGCTGTGAAAGAAATCGATACTGTTCATTTCGCCCAATGCTTGAACTATCCATGAATAACAGGGCTGAAACTATGCCTTTTGATCAATTTCAGTAAACCAAGGGTAGAAATTAAAAGGATCGTAAATGGCATTTGAATTCCTGAGGACCATGAGTATAGATAAATTCAATGCAACTAATCTGCGTTTATCTGCGTTCATCTGCGGCTAAATAATAACATAAAAGACATGACGGCCTTATTTTATTGAATTGAATCGTATTCATTACGTATCATGTATCAAAAGGATTATAAGAGCCGACCACATTTAAAAACCTCTAAATCATAATCAAGTGAGGATATTTATGAAAGAAAAAATCGGAATACTTGCACTCGGGCACGGCAGCAGGCACCCGCACAATAAAGATGTTGTCAACGGAGTTGCAAACCTTATAGCCAAAAAATACAGTAATGTGGTCGTTCGCATCGGATTTATGAACATGAACACCCCAACCATGAAGGAAGGTCTTGAGGCTTTCGAAGGAACTGGCGTATCAACTATTGTCGCAGTCCCAATATTTTTGGCTCACGGCGTGCATACAATGGAAGATATCCCAAAGATACTGGGCATAAGCCGTGATTCTAGAAAGACCACAATAAAACTTGACGGAAAGGATGTGGATCTTGTCTATTCCGAGCCGCTGGGCATTGACGAACTGGTGGCAGAACTGGCTTTCAAGAGGGCGCAGGAAGCCCTGGCATCCAATTAATGCTCAATAATTCTCGGGCTGCCGTACTTGACCTTACCCACGGCGGCGCCGTAATTGCCAGAAAATTAAAGAACATCGCGGCGTCAGTTACCGGGGTTGATGTTTACAAAACGCTCAGTTCAGAGGAACTTCAGGCACTTGAAACCGAGGGCATAAGGACATCGCAGGTACCCATTAATGCGTGTGATTTTGATATCCTTATCGCGCCTGTTCACCTTGATCCCGGTTATCCAATGCTCGCTGAAGCCGAAAAAAATAATATCCCGGTCATTTCTCATCATGCCGCTGT
>JAHIHJ010000402.1 GCA_018899795.1 Methanobacteriota archaeon | reverse complement strand
GGAGAAAGCTCTTGAAGTCGCCAGGATCCATACCGATGATCCGGTGTTGATCAAAATAAATGCGGCAGAAGCACAAAACGATGGGTGTAAGCTGCTTACTGCGAACGATAACATAGTGCTTTCAGATGAGATTCCCCCGCAATACCTGAGTTTAGTGCAGGATGAGCTTCAATAAAATATAAGTCGAAAAACATCATATCAGGTATGATGCTAAATCATATCATCTCAATGAAGGATTTTTCACGCGATGATATTGATATTATTCTTAACAGGGCAAAGAAATTCGAACATGTGGCGCGCGGCAAGCGCTCCAACCTGCTTTCAGGAAAAATACTCGCAACGCTTTTCTATGAACCAAGTACGCGCACGCGCCTGTCCTTTGAAACTGCCATGAAGCGCCTCGGGGGAGAAGTAATTGATCTTGGCTCGATAGAAACAAGTTCTATAGTTAAAGGAGAGAACCTTGCGGACACCATCAGGGTAATAGGGAACTACGCAGATGCCATCGTACTGCGACACCCGCGGGAAGGTGCAGCGAGGATGGCAAGTGAGTTTTCCAGAGTTCCGATAATCAATGCCGGTGACGGCGCGGGACATCATCCAACCCAGACCCTGCTTGACCTTTATACAATTATGCGCGAGAGCAATCTTTCAGGACTCAAAATAGTGCTTGTAGGGGATCTAAAGTATGGCAGGACAGTTCATTCGCTGGCTTATGCCCTGTCATTGTATCACGCTGAAGTTACGCTTGTCTCACCCGCTCAGCTCAAGATGCCGGAAGTTATCAAGAAAGACCTGAAAAAACAGGGCGCTGTTGTCAGGGAAACCACCAGCATTGAGGATGTTATAGGGGATGTGGATGTATTATACATCACGCGGATCCAAAAAGAGCGTTTCCCCGACCCTGCCGAGTACCAGAAAGTTGCAGGAGTGTACAGGGTGACAGAAGAACTCCTGAAAAATGCCCGTGAGAATCTCATTATTATGCATCCTCTTCCCAGGGTGGATGAAATTGATCCTGCTGTGGATAAGACTAAATTCGCCCGTTATTTCGAGCAGTCTTTCTATGGCGTCCCTGTCAGGATGGCGCTGCTTGCTATGGCAATGGAGTCAGTATGATCGAAAAAGAAATGCGCGTTCGCAGGATAGAACACGGGACTGTGATCGATCATATAACCGGTGGACAGGCTCTCAATGTGCTTCGCATTCTTGGAGTGTCAGGCACCTCCAGCGCAGTTGTGAGCGTAGCTATGAACGTGCCTTCCGGGACAATAGGTTCAAAAGATATTGTCAAAGTAGAGGACAGGGAGCTTAAAGAAGAAGAGGTTGACAGGATATCGCTGATAGCCCCGAACGCTACTATCAATATCATCCGGGATTTTGAAGTAATAGAGAAATACAGGGTCGACCTTCCTGAGAGGCTTGATGGTGTGGTAAAGTGCTCCAACCCTAATTGTATTTCAAACACTAAAGAGCCTGTTATTTCAAAGTTCCTGGTAAATAAGAAACCCCTGGAACTGCGCTGCATCTATTGCGACCACGTTATTTCAGATAGTATAGCGGAACACCTTATATAAATGTAGATTATATGTAATATAATTGTACATTATATGATAATGTATCTTTATTAATAATGGATAAGAGGAGAGATCATGAGAGAACATGGAGTGGCAGATGTTCATACGCATACCATGTATTCCGGATTCTCTAAATATTCTTACATTTCATTCCCCGACAGCGTGACCACGCCTAAAAAATCGGTCAGGACAGCTGAAAAAATCGGACTTGACCTTCTGTGCATAACAGACCACAATACGATAAAAGGTGCAGTTGAAGCCAGGAAATATAACCGCGACCTTGTGGTGATCGGTGAAGAGATCCGTTCAAAAAGCGGGGAAATAATCGGACTTTTCCTTCAGGAAGAGATCAAATCCGGTTTAAGCGCAGAAGAAACCATAGAACTCATACATGATCAGGACGGGATAGCATTTGCCCCGCATCCATTCAGCGTTTATTGCCCGTGTGTTGGGAATAAGCTTCATGGACTGAGATTGGATGGTATCGAAGTGTTCAATTCTTTACACAGGGACGGGTATTCGAATGCCCTGGCGCTTGAAAGCTGCAACGGGCATGCAAAACTTGGGGGAAGCGATGCGCATTCAAGCAGTATGATAGGCAATGGTTACACGACATTTTCCGGTAATTCGCAGGAAGAGTTTCGAAGAGCTATAAAGAACAGGCAGACGTCATACGGTGGAAAGCCTGCGCCTCTAAAGGATATAGTCAATTACAGCATACGGGTTGCGTATGAATCATCAAAGATGCTCTTGAATTTCAATAACATTCAATGTCCTATGTACGATCGAATATCGGGATTAAAAAAATCCCGTAAAATGATGTACCTGATGGGTTCATTTGCATATGCTTTTTCACCTCTACCGATTGTCTGCACACTTATCGGGAACAGGATACTCAGCGTAAGGGGGCATAAGAAGATGATCGAGCAGAAAAAACTTCAATAAAAGTTGTAAATCCATATTTTTGATTATATAGTGGTAAAATGCAGCTATTCATCTGTGCAAACATTAATTTATTTAGGGGTATTATAACCGCGTATGGATGAGAACACAATAAACAGGACAAAGGCTGCCCTTAACGCCCTTATTGATATTGAGCAGCTGTGGATAGAGAACACTCCCGATTATAAACTCTCGACGCAGGAACTTGTCGTTCTCAAGAAGAGACTTGAGAGGGTCATGGAGAATGTCTCGAAGATATATGAAGATAATAAAGAGAAAATGCAGGCTGCTGAGGATGAGATAAAGAAAATGCATGAAGGGAAGAGAAAGAAATAATGGAGGAAATAAGTATGGAAAATGTTTATTACTATGAAGATAAGGTCAGCAAAGACTTCAAAAATATACTTGAAAGCGAAGAGGATGATTTCTTCAAGCGCATAGGTTTCACGGTCAGGGAGTGCACTCTCCTGGGGTCTGACCGCAAGGGATATTTCCTGTACCTGAAAGCCAATTCAGAAGAACTTGACCGCGCCGAAAAAAAACTCGACGGGATGGGGCTTCAAAAACTAACAGGAGAGGAACTTAAGCAAATAACAAAGGCGTTCTTAGATGAAGAAGAGAACGCGGCAAGCGGCATGGGAATGATATTCGGTTAGATTATAAAAAATCCCCTGGATTTTTTATTTTAACAACCTCTCAATTTTATCCAGATCATCCTTTTTCATTATTTTCCGAAAAGCCTCGGCATGATCTTCCTTTTAACTCCCATCCCGATAAAGATTACCAGGAGCAGGTAAATTGCTATGGGCAGGATAAATCCGGTAAAGACGATCAGCCCGCTTATACTGTCGAAGAACCCATTCACACTCTGCTTCAGGGCATTAGTTATTCCCCAGCCTTCAAAGAAAGGAGCAGGTTCATTGACATTCACGGTGATCGTTGACATCTCTATGCTATTGTCAAGATAATTCAGCTTTCCTGTCAGGCTCTCTATCTCGCCCCGAACACGATTAAGCTCGCGCTCAATTTCAAGCACATCCTTGACCGTATTTGCCATTTTCAGGATCTCCTGAAGTCTTTCCTCCTGCTTCTTAAAATTGCCAAGGCGCGCATTTATATCAATATACTGCTCTGTAACGTCCTTTCCCTGAAGATTTTTTGATTTAACTGTGCCCAGCACTTCTATCTGCTCGATAGCAGCATAGAAATTCTTTTGAGGGACCCTCACGGTCACCTGACCGTTCTTGCTGTCCTCATAACCAGATACCGATGAACCAGAAATAAAACCTCCCTGTTGCACCGTGATATTCGTTATTTTATTAACCGTGGAAGGGACATTGTCCACCTCAAGCTGGAGGTGAGCTGTCGAAATGATCTTCCGTTCCAAAGATATGGCTATTCCATTCCGGTCGCCTTTTCCAGCATCTATTGAATTTGCTGATAATTCAAACTCGCTCTGTTGATATCCTGCAAATGACTGATCAGAAAGATGTTTTGTATCTAATCCTGGAGTTGACCGGACATAAGATTCTTGAGATGTTCCCCCCAATCCAAAAATAAATCCAGTACTCACCAGGAACACAGTTACTATAAGCAATATTGCCGCAGCAATTACTACCATTTTTTTGTTCATAGGTTCATATATTTACCTTAAAAATATATAATGTTAACTTTAACTTCGAACGAATTTGAAGTAACCGCAATATTTTTTAAGTCAACGGTGCATTAAAGACCAGAGGAGGCAAAAAATGTCGAAGAAATTTATATTATTAACAATACTGATAATCGCGTCCGTTTTTTTGTCTGGATGCGTTTTTGAGCAAACCAGTAAAGCAAACGAGACCATCGGACCGGATTTCATACCAAGAACTAATCTGCCAACGGGTTATTCTTTTATGGGGATCCATGAGACCACGATAGATATCGCGAATAATACTGTAAGTGGGTTCGAAGGTGTTTACAGATATGGCGGAGATGACATATATATCCAGGCGTTCAAACACGATAATCCTGAAACTCTGCTCTCTCAATTTAAAGCAGACCAGAGGAAAAAGTTCAGGGAAGATTACGATCCTTTCGAAGATATCTCAATTAATGGGCATGCTGCAACAAAGTTCGCGGATGTCGGAATATTGAACGGAAAGGAACAGAAGAAGTACAGCATAATCTGGGCTAAAGGCGATTATATGGTCATGGTAGGCTCTTCTTTCGATCCAATGATATCTGCCGTTCTTGCTTCAGCAACAGGTTATTAAATCAAACCCATCATTTTATGAGTCTGCGGGATAACCCGCACATCTTTTAATTTTTCAGCAGCAAAATCCATCAGTTCGAAAAGCTGCTGTGTTTTTACATGCATTTTTGAGGTCACAGGCTGGAGAATTAACGGAATACCTGGGTCAATCGATGCAATTCCATTTACTGCTTCAGATAATGAACCTTTTGTGGTTTCAGGAAGTATCACTATTTTGACAAAAGTCTCAGCACACTCGTTAAAAATAGATATAGTTTCAAGTTCGTTCTTTAACAATTCATCGTAATGGGGCGTGGAATCATGCTCAGGTAATTTAATGTCGCATGAAGCAAATGCAATAACGTCCTTTAATTTTCGCGCTTCCCCGGGAAATCCTGAATTTGTCTCAAGGTATAACGGATACTCTGTATTGAGTTCCCGTATAAAATCAGCATGGATAAGCGGCTCTCCCCCGGTAAGGCTGATATGTCTTGTCGAAGGTGTCCATAATTTCTGAATAGCCCCAATAAGAATATCCCTATCGACAGGATTTTTTACAGAATGGAAGTCGCCCTTTCCTGAAGTTCTTTCAATACTGCAAGAACCCGAGATGCTGCGGCTGCGGGGCGTGTCGCAGTAAGCGCAATGGAGCTGGCACTGCTGGAACCTGACGAACACCTGGCGCGTTCCTGCATGAGTGCCTTCTCCCTGTATGGAATTAAAAACTTCTTCTATTTGCGCTTGCATCAGGAAATGTTATTTCACGAAATCTATTCCGTATCTTGCAGTGGCTATGTTCCCGGCAGTCTCCTTTCCGAGTATCTGCGGAGATTTGACACCCGTGACCACGATCATCGTCCGTATCACGTGCTCAAGGTCAGGGTCCACCATGGCTCCCCATATCAACCTTGCCCTGGGGTCGATGCGGGTATAAAGCTCATTTACCACGCTTTCGGCTTCTGCGATCGTCATATCAGGTCCTCCAACCACATTGACAAGAGCTGAAGTTGCTCCCGAAACATCTACGTCCAAAAGCGGGCTTCTCAGGGCTTTCTGCACAGACTCCAGGGCTTTGTTCTCGCCTTCTGCCTCACCAAGACCTATCATGGCGACGCCGCTCTTTTGCAATATAACTCTCACGTCTGCGAAATCAAGATTGACAAGACCAGGTCTTGTAATGAGTTCAGTGATGCCCTTGACCGCGCGCATCAACACTTCATCGCATACTTTAAACGCAGCCTGTAAGGGCAGGTGCGGAACGACTTCGAGTAATTTGTCATTGGGTACAACTATCACGGTATCAACGACATCGCGCAGCCGCTCAAGCCCAGCCTCTGCGTTCTCCATGCGTATCGCGCCTTCTACTGAGAAGGGCAGAGTGACCACGGCGATCGTCAGGGCGCCCGCTTCGCGCGCAACTTCTGCCACTACTGGCGCAGCGCCTGTGCCTGTCCCGCCGCCAAGACCGCATGTAATAAAAACCATATCCGCCTTTCCCACTGCTTTCTCTATCATTGCTTTGGATTCCTGCGCTGCATCCTCCCCTATCTGCGGCAAACTTCCAGCGCCGAGTCCTCTTGTCCTGTTCCTTCCGATAAGTATCTTATTCCTGACCTTGATATTCAGCAGATGCTGCGCATCTGTATTGATGGCAAACATGTCTGCTCCAAGTACTCCTTCTTCCATCATCCTCTGAATGGTATTTGAACCCGAACCTCCGCATCCTATCACAACTATATTGGTTTTTAGTTCCTGTAATATTTGCAGAAGTTCCTCGTCAGTTTCTCCCACTAAGGGCGTTCTGGATTCTCCTGCTCTTGCTATTGCCTCGGTTATAATTGATTCCATATTTTACTCCTCAATCGCCTTATCATAATTCAACTTGATTGTTCTAATATTTATTTCATATACCATCTCTGGATTTATAGTTTTTCCATCAAGTATAACTGACTCTCCTTTCGCCAGCTTTCCATAGAGAGGACCCTCTGTTATTCCGAGAGATATTGCGCGCCCGGGACTGAACTTTTTTTCTATTATCTCTAGCGTCCCTTTGTTTATATCAACTTCATACTTTTTTCTGATTATATCAATACATTCTTCAGTCAATTCTTCAGCAGCAAGTCTTGCACAGTTGCTGTCAAGTCCGATCAAAACATGCGCAAACCTTCCGTCCTCATATTCGATATATGCGATGTCATGGTCAGACAGGAATTTCTTGAGTCTCTCCCTGTCAAGTTTTTCTGCTTCAGACAACAGAGCCGGGCTGATGCGCGCTATTTTGACCTTAGGGCAAATACAGTTCTGGCATTCGCATTTTATTCCGTTCGTTAATTTTGCGTGACCGGTCGGGCATACTTCTTTGACTTTCTGCCGCAATTGCCTGCAGAATTGCCATGGGACTCCATCCATTTCCCTGATATCGCTTTCTTTAAGCGCTTCATATCCTGCGCGTTCTATCATTGCGCTCAGTCTTTCACGCTGCTCTGCCTTCATGGATTTCCGGTCAATATAAGCAAAATCAGCTTTTGATCTTATGAACGCCTGGTGTATCAATTCCTCATCCAGGAATTCAAGCGCATGGGACGGAAAAATATGACCGAAAGCAACGTCTGTTTCAAAGATAAGTGCGGTCTGCCTTGGAGCATAGTGAGTCCCGCCGAATCCAACAGCCACGGGTGCATCGCTTTCTTTTAGTAAAAGGATCGCCTCAGCAACGATCCTGCCTGCAACTTCATCCAGCCACTGTTCCTCATTGCTTCCTATCTCGATGAAAACTGATGGGACATCAAGATCGCTGGGTCCGTGATGAGTACATTCAAGAGTGACTTCGTATTCTTCGTTCTCAGAAAGCAGTTTAATCGAGCGCAGCAGGGAACGCACAGCCTGGGGCGATGAAGCTGCAAGATGATTTTGCCTTCCTCCGAATTTCGCTTCATTGGTATTCCCTGTAGAATGGACAGTAAGTATCGATCTATTGTCCTTGCTCCTGTGTTTAGATGCAAAGATCAGCAGGCTCGCCGGAAATCCGCATTCGTACAATCTCCTGTCAAGCCCATCCTGGTATATGAGAGGGTCTTTGATTTCTACAAGCCTGTAATTTTTAAATTCAAAAATAGTATATATCTCAGAACTTACCTGCTCCCATTTTCTAAGCGCCAGAAGATTTTTCTTGATATTCTGGCTGGCTCTGTCCTGGGTTGAACAGACTACAGTTACCTTAACGTCACTGCTCAAATCACTGCCTTCTAAACTTTAAATATCTCAATCAAAATCGCTGCCAGTCATCATCTTTTTATCTACTATGGCATAATCCTTTGCAGCCCTGACCGCGTTGAACGGTATCAATAGATAGTTGTCCTGGTTTTTATATTTCGATGTGTCAACAAAGGAGTTGGGCTTTACCATCAGATACAAAAGCTCACCTGTCTTTGATTCCATGATCACGTTGTAAACAATACCGAGTTCTGATCCATCCGTCAGCATTACTCGTTTATTTGTTAGATTTTTTGCAAGTATCTTCGCCATAGTAAATCCCTTGGTGAACTGAAAGGTTCAACAGAACTTCTGTTTTTATCTATAACCTATATAAGACTTCTGTTCCTGCTTTGTACCGCCCTTGAACTGCTCCTGCAGCTTCTCATAATATTCGATCATTCCTTCTACAAGTGCAGGTCTGACTTTCTTCAATGCCGCGTGGAAATGTCTCATTTCAATTTTCCTGACATTGAAATCCTCACGCAGCGCCAACATTACAGCCTCCCTGCACAGACTCTCTATATCTGCACCTACATAATTTTCAGTAAGATCAGCCAGTTCTTCTTTATTGACATCTTCAGCGAGCGGGATATTTTTCATGTGGATATTGAATATGTCAACCCTTCCGGCTCTTCCGGGAGGACCCACAAAGACAAGCCTGTCAAATCTCCCTGAGCGGATAAGCGCCGGGTCGATTATTTCCGGTCTGTTCGTCGCCGCTATAACCACGACGTTTTTCAATGTCTCAATCCCGTCAAGTTCAGTCAGCAGCTGGTTCACTACTTTCTCGGATGTCCTGGAACCTGCGTCCAGACCTCTTATTGGCGCTATGGCATCAAGCTCATCAAGGAAGAGAATGCTGGGTGCAACCTGTCTGGCTTTCTTGAATACCTCCCTGATCGCTTTCTCGGATTCTCCAACCCATTTGGATAAGAGTTGCGGACCTCTCACGCTTATAAAATTCGCTGAACTCTCATTCGCTACAGCCTTTGCAAGAAGCGTCTTCCCCGTACCTGGAGGACCGTAAAGCAGGATTCCCTTTGGGGGCTGTATCCCCATATTTAGAAACTTCTCAGGGGTCTTGAGAGGCCATTCAACAGCTTCTATGATTTCCTGTTTTGCTTCATTAAGGCCGCCGACATCGCGCCACGAAACTTCGGATATCTCGACTAGCACTTCTCTCATCGCTGAAGGCTCAACTTCCTTCAGCGCAGCTTCAAAATCATCGGCTGTGACATGCATATTTTCCAGTATTTCTTGTGGGACCGCTTCATCAACCTTTATTTGCGGTAAATATCTTCGAAGTGATTTCATCGCAGCTTCCCTTGCAAGAGCAGAAATGTCAGCTCCCACGAACCCATGTGTTTTGGAAGAAAGTTGTTTTAGCAAAAGAGTTACTGAATCTTCAATAACTTTCTTCCGATAATTTTCAGAAATAACTCCAGCATCCAAAAGTGATATTTCAATTTCTTGTATTTTTTTATCTATTTTATTTTGATCTCTATTAAGTAAAACGTTCCTGCAATCAGCATTTACGATAATTCTGTGTCTTAAATCTTTTATATATTTCATTATAGTTTCTAAAATTATTCTATCTTCCCTAGTTATTGTTTCATTAATTTTATTGATAGATATAATATCTTTCTCTAATTTTTTAATATCATTGATATTATTTTCTATATTTTTCTCTAATATATTTATATTATATTTTAATTGCTTTTCTTGGCTTTGTTTTTTCTCTAAATTTTCCAAGATGTCTTTTATTTCGGATTTAAATCGTCTTTCTTGGCTTTGTTTAATATTTATAGTACTTATAATCTTTTGCACCAAAGAAAATTCAGCGGTTTCTTTTTCTTTTACTAATTTTATCAATTCAGTTTCTATCTCTTTCAATTCATTGTTTGTATTATTTTTCTCTCTTACTAATTTTATCAATTCAATTTCAATCTCTTTCAATAGATTTTCATTTTTACTTATATCAAGTTTTAATTCATCAATATCAGAATTAGTTTCAGATATACGCAATTTACTATTTTTCTCAAAAGATGTAATTATTTCTAAAAGCATTTTTGTTGCGACCTCACCATCCCAATGGGAAATTGGCATTCCCCTTGTATGGATCTGGAATATTTCAAATCTGTCTGTCTGATCAGGTACTCCTATTTCGATCTCCCTGTCGAACCTTCCGGGTCTTCTCAGCGCCGGGTCAATGGCATCTATCCGGTTCGTAGCGCCTATTACAACCACCTGCCCCCTTTCCTGAAGCCCGTCCATCATTGTAAGAAGCTGCGCTACCACCCGCCGTTCCACTTCACCTGTCACGTCTTCTCTTTTTGGGGCGATGGAGTCGAGTTCATCAATGAATATTATGGATGGAGCTTCCTTGTTCGCCTGCTCGAAAAGCTCTCTAAGCCTCTGTTCGCTTTCCCCGTAATACTTGCTCATTATCTCAGGTCCGGCTATGGAGAAAAAGTTGGAACCTGATTCATTAGCTACAGCCCGCGCGATAAGGGTTTTGCCTGTCCCCGGTGGACCGTACATCAGGACGCCCTTGGGAGAACCGATGCCCAGTTTCTCAAATACTTCCGGATGCTTCATGGGAAGTTCGATCATCTCACGCAGACGCTGGATCTCATCGGATAAACCTCCAATGTCTTCATATGTGATACCCGTCCCGGTCACTTCCAGCACAACTGGCTTCTCCCTGAGCTTTATCTCAGTTGCTTCAGTAATAAGAAGTGTCCCTTCAGGTTCAGCTTCGATCGCAATAAGCGGTATGGTCTGACCTGTGACAACGCGTCCCAGGAATGGGTGAGCCATTGTGCTCATTACAGGAATAATGTCCCCTTTGACAATGGAACGTTTCATTATCTGGCGTTTGACCATCTCTTCAGCTTCTCCCCCGAACTGGATTGATGTCCCTTCAGGCGGCGCCAGCACTATCCTGTTGGCTATTTTGACCTCCGCTTTCTTTATCTTGACATGGTCGCCAATTCCTCCACCTGAGTTCTGCCTTATAAAACCATCGATCCGTATAATATCCTGATCCCAGTCAATACGGTCTGCGCGCCAGACTTTTGCGGAAGTTACTCTCTTTCCTTCGAGTGATATTATATCGCCCGGAGTTAGCTGCAGGACCATCATCGTATGCGGGTCAAGCCGCGCTATCCCTCTTCCTGAATCATTCGGGTATGCTTTTGCTACAGTTAGAGTTATCTCATCCATTGTTATTTCCCCTCAGATATATCCAGCAATTGTTGTTTGCATTTATATATTCAGTTACTTAATTAGATTTCATAGATAAAAGTTTTTGCCAGAAAATTCTGATTTTATTAAATTGTGACCAAAATATTAATATCAAACATTCTTCTTTTTCAATTTTAACAGAATGACCCTGATAAAAATCTTTTCCATGAGGTCATTTTCGACCAATTGATTACTGATAATTATAATATTCGTAGTAATATTTATACTTTTTTGGTACATTCTATGTTGAACGTGGGGCCGGGGCTTCTTCCGGGAAAAGCTTTTTTGTTTTCATGAAATCCCTCGCCTTCTTCATAGCAGTGGCATAAACGAACAGCCAGCCCTCATTGAGGAAAATAGTTGCGTCCCTGATGGTTTCTTTGCTCAGCACATCTGCTCCGAATTCCATCAGTAACTGGATAGTAGCCACGCAGGCTGCGGAATATTCGTCCATGTCCTTTGATTCAGTTGCTACATCATGAAGAACCATTTTGTACAGGCTCCTGAACTTATTTCCTGGAACATATTGGTTTTCCCCGGTCTTTAAAAGGACATTGATCTCCAAAAGATCGCCGGATAATTTTTTTATTTTATCTTCTTTCCAGACCTCAGTAGGGTTTTCCGTAAGTTCATAAGCAGCCCAGACTTCACGCAGATATGACTCTATCTCTTCCTTATTTTCTACCCGTTTTAATGCATATTCTCCGGATTTTAGTTCTGGTAATGTGAATATATAATACCTCAAAAGGTTTCTGAGTTTATCCCCTTCCTCCCCCTCAACTATCGTCATCTTCTTCAGGATCTCGTATTCAATATCAGTAAGGGTTACGTTCAGGATTTTTGACATTTTACACATTTACTCCATGGCTTCAACAAAAAATCCTGATTATGCATCCTGAAATGTAGCAGATCATTCGACCATCTCCGCAATGAAAATGCATTCCTGTGCACCCTCAAGTGCGCATTCAGTTCCTTTCTTGCAATAGTATCTTGGATCAATATGTTTTCTAGCCAGCCCTCCAAAAAATCCCCTCAATAGATCACAGTATTTACATTTTTTATCAAAACCCAATCCTTTTACCCTGAATGATACTTTTTTATCTGATTTTTCGATAGATATAATAATTTTATCTTTTTCAAATTCACTGCAGCTATCCTCGATCCGATCATATTTTAGATTCACTGCAGCCTGTTCCCCCGCTTCGAACATCAAAACTGAATTAGCTGATTCAGTCACGATATTATTGCAGACATCAATATATGCTTCCAGAAATCTTCTGAACAATCATTCACGACCTTTAATAATAATTAATCAGATTCCATACTAAATAAGGTTTTGCGTCACGGCGAGCATAACGCCGATTAACTCAAATAATATTTATTAATTATAATTAAGAAATTGCGGAAAATGACAGGCATTAACTTTCAGCCTTCGCAGCAGGTATGAGTATGTGGACCGTAGTTCCTTTTTGAACTTCGCTTTCGATCCATATCTTGCCTCCAGTTGCATCAATAATGGTCTTTGTAATATACAATCCAAGACCTGTCCCCCCATACTTTCTTGAGGTCGATGCATCAACCTGATAAAAGCGAGTGAACAATTTCGGTATAATGTCAGCGGGAATGCCTATGCCGTTATCGGATACTGTAATATGGACATTTTCCCCTTCATCCAATGCTTTTAAGGTTATTTTTCCTCCCACAGGCGTGAACTTTATTGCGTTATCAAGAAGATTAGTGATCACTTCCACAAACCTATCCTTATCTCCTCTGAGCCTGGATACTGCAGACAATTCTTTTTCAAAGGTGATTTGCTTTTTATCCATTGGGTTTTTTAGATCTTCTATACTTATCTGCATTATTTCATCAATGTCTATGGATTTAGAACGGAACTCGATTTTTCCACTCTGGAACCTGGTGATGAATAATATAGAATTGATCAAACGGGTCAATCTGTCCGCATTCCTGATAATTGCTTCAAGGCTCTTTTTTTGTTCATCTAACCTGCCCCCCAGTTTCTCATCATATAATAATTCGCTGTATCCTTTTATTGAGATCAGGGGAGTTTTTAATTCATGGGATACGTTTGACATGAACTCATCTTTCATTTTATCCAGGGTTTGCAGTTCTTCGTATGTTTTCTGTAATTTTTCCAGGTTCTCTTTCGATTCGCTGTAAAGACGGGCATTCTCTACAGCGATCCCTATCACATTTCCGATCGAGAACAACAGATCAAGATCATCCTGGGTGAAAATTCGCTTTTTCTTTGTCCCAAGAGCCAGCGCCCCTACTACTTTTCCTTTTGATAAAAGAGGAGTTCCTATAAAAGAGACAAGCCCTTCTTTTGTCATATAAGGAAGTAACGGAGGGCTAGGGAATTCAGAAATGTCCTTTGTTACAGCTTTCTTTAACTGCGCAGCCATCCCTGGTATCCCGTCGCCCATATTCCTTATAACAGCATTCTTTTTGAATTCAGGACAGAGTCCTTCACATGCTACCAGTCGCAAAATATCTCCTTCGACAGAATACAGCGTACCTGCTTCCGTATCTGTCACTTCAAGCGCTTTTAATAAAGCCGTATCAAAGATCTCTTCAAGGTTCAATGACCTGCTGACCACGCTTTCAATGGAATAAAGGGTATTTAGCATCCTGTGATGACGTTCTAATTCACCAAATAGCATGGCATTCTCTACCGCACCTCCTATCTGGCTTCCTATTGAATCTAAAAGGTCAAGATCCTCCTGTGAGAAAGAACGAAACCTCCGGTTTATGATAGTCAGGGCTCCAACAGGCTTTCCCTTTGCTACAAGCGGGGTGCTGATAATAGAGACTACTCCATCCTTTACCAGAAGCGAGAGCTGATCGGGGTCTGGATACTTCTGAATATCCAGCATCACTGTTTTACCTGAACTGACAGCCTTTCCGGATACGCCTTTCCCCACCATTATCGTTGAGAATTCCTGAACAAGTTCGGAGGATAATCCCTGGTGTTTCTTAAGGCTCAGTGTTTTTCCATCCGGTTCCAGAATAGATATACCTCCTGCTTCCGTTCCTGTTACTTCCAGTGTCTTTGATAGTGCATCCCGGAATATGATCTCCATATCCAGGGTCTGGCTTATCACTCTGTCTATGGTATAGAGAGCCTCCAGTGTTCTATCGTGGCGTTGAATTTCTGCGAACAGATTAAGATTTTCCACCGCAACTCCGAGTTCATTCCCGATAGAAGCAAAAAGGTCCAGTTCATCCTTCGATAATATATGAGGGTGCATATAGTGGACATTTATAGTACCGAGGATCCTGTCTTTAAATAAGATGGGTGTGCTTGCAATGGATACGATCCCCACTTCACGCAGCAATGGTATGAGATTCTCTTCCGGATACCTGGATGTGTCTATCGCAACCGGTTTTTTCATTTTTACAGCCTGACCTGAAACCCCAAAATCCATTTTTATTGTTTTAACAGCATCAACAAATTTTTGAGAAAGCCCCTTATGAACCTTAAGGTGCAACATTGTCCCATCTTCTTCTGCGAGATTTATCGCGCCGCCCTCGGCTCCCATTACCTGTAATACGTTCAGAAGTGTATTGTTGAGCATTTCATCAATATCAAGCGACTGGCTTACGCTTTTAGCAACAGCATAGAGAGCTGATAGTTCCCTGGTGTTTTTCCGCATTGATGCTGCCTTGTCCGAAAGCTCAGAAGCCATTATGTTAAATGATGATGCCAGTTCCCCCATTTCATCCTCAGAGGTAACATCTATTCTATGCTCAAGTTTCCCCTCTCCGAGAGCTCTTGCTCCTTCAGTGACAGACCTGATCGGTCTTATGATAAAGTATGTTCCTGCAAGCCCGAAACCGACAAGCATAACCATTATCAACATCAGGATAAATGGGATC
>JAHIHJ010000401.1 GCA_018899795.1 Methanobacteriota archaeon | reverse complement strand
GTCTCTGGAGGGTTTGTCCACGCATGGCCGTGCCATGCGTGTGCGCGGAGTCGAGAACCCGCAGGGTTTCGGAGTCGGCGTACACGCGCATGCCCTGCGGGGCATGCGTGGATTTAAAATCTGCCTCCATCTGCGGTTTTTTAGCGGATAATCACTTCTTATCCTCGTCCACTACCTTGTATTCAGCATCCGTTACTTTCTCATCTTTATTTTCTTCCTGTGGAGGTTCTTGCTGTCCGGAAGTTCCTCCCTGCTGCCCCGGTTGTTGCTGTTGAGCCTGCTGCTGATAAAGTATCGTGCTGATCGCATGCATTTCCTTTGTGAGGTCTTCGATCGCTGACTTTATCCTGCCGATATCTTCGCTCTTTAGGGCATCCCGTGTCACTTCAATAGCTTTTTCGACCTTCTGTTTCTGGTCGGCTGTAACCTTATCGCCAAGCTCCTTGAGCGTCTTCTCAGTTGTATATATCAGAGCATCTGCCTGGTTCGTTACCTCGACTTTCTCTTTACGCTGTCTATCCTCTTCTGCGAATTTTTCGGCGTCCTTGATCTTACGGTCTATCTCATCCGATGCCATCTTCAGGGGAGCAGTTATTGTCATCTTCTGTTCTTTGCCTGTTCCCATATCTTTTGCAGTCACATGCAGTATCCCGTTCGCATCAATATCAAAGGTAACTTCTATCTGCGGGATCCCGCGCGGAGCCGGGGGTAAGCCTACAAGGTTGAATCTGCCAAGGGTAACGTTGTCGTATGCCATGGCTCTTTCTCCCTGGATCACAACGATCTCCACCGTTGTCTGGCTGTCAGCAGCGGTTGAGAATATCTGGCTTTTCCGGGTAGGAACTGTTGTATTCCTGTCTATGAGCTTTGTCATGACATGACCAAGGGTCTCGATGCCAAGGGTCAGTGGGGTAACATCAAGAAGCAGGATATCCTTAACTTCCCCTGAAAGCACTCCCGCCTGGATGGCTGCACCCATTGCCACACATTCCATCGGGTCAACACCGCCTTCTACTTTCTTTCCTGCATAATCCTCAACGAATTTCTGGATCACTGGCATCCTGGTAGGTCCGCCTACAAGAATGACCCTGTTGATATTATCCTTTGATAATTTTGCATCAGACAGCGCCTGTTCCATGGGGGCGCGGCATCTGTCGATCACAGGTCTTATCACTTCTTCAAGTTTAGTCCTTGTAAGCGACATTGTAAGATGCTTTGGACCGCCTGCGTCTGCTGTTATGAATGGCTGGTTTATTTCTGTGGAAAGAGTTGTGGATAATTCTATCTTGGCTTTTTCAGCCGCATCGCGAAGCCTCTGGTTCGCCACCCTGTCTTTTCGCAGGTCAATTCCGTGCTCTTTCTTGAATTCCTCTGCGATATAATCCACGAGCCTGTTATCCATGTCAGTCCCGCCAAGCTGCGTGTCGCCTGCTGTGGATTTGACTTCGAATACCCCGCCGCCCATTTCCATTATGGTCACATCAAGCGTCCCGCCGCCAAGGTCAAAGACAAGTATCTTCTGATCACCGCTCTTATCAAGACCGTATGCAAGAGAGGCTGCAGTGGGTTCATTGATGATCCTCACAACTTCAAGTCCTGCTATTTCCCCGGCATCCTTGGTAGCCTGCCTCTGGTTGTCATTGAAATATGCAGGCACAGTGATGACAGCTTTATCGACCTTATCACCTAAAAATGCCTCAGCATCCTGCTTTATCTTCTGGAGCAGGAAGGCTGAAAGCTCCTGGGGCCTGTAATCTTTTCCACGGAGAGAATATTTATAATCTGTCCCCATTTTTCTCTTGAATGCATAAGCCGTTCCTTCGGTATTTGTTACATTCTGCCTGCGCGCAGGCTCGCCTACAAGTCTCTGCCCGTCTTTTGTGAAAGCCACATATGACGGGAAGGCTTTGCCCCCAAGGGAAACTCCTTCAGCGCTCGGTATTATTACTGGTCTATTGCCCTGCATCACGGCAGCGGCTGAATTGCTTGTACCAAGATCTATTCCTATTATCTTTGCCATTAACTCACCTCATTTTCATTATCTGTGTCTTTATTGTTTGATACTCTTACTTTGGAATATCGAATTACCTTATTGTTCAACATATAACCCCGCGAAAACTCTTCAAGGACGACATCTTCTTCATCGTCATCAGAAGGCGTCTGCATCATAGCTTCATGCTTATACGGGTCAAATTTTTCTCCCAGGGCTTTGATTGCAACAAGACCGTTTTTTTCAAGTGCGGTTTTGAATTGCTTATATATAAGATCCACACCCAGGATCAATTTTTCTTTATTTGAGGATCCCTTTGCGTTCTCAAGTCCCCTTTCAAGAGATTCCATAATATCTATCAGTTCTATTATGAGCTTCTCATTTGCATATTTTACAAATTCTTCTTTCTC
>JAHIHJ010000400.1 GCA_018899795.1 Methanobacteriota archaeon | reverse complement strand
CGCTGAAGAGTTCTATGGCGGGTTGTTCGATAAGTGAATATTCAGAGCAGTCACTCATTACCATTCTCTATGCTAAATTATTATTTAAAGATGTGTATATATTAATGGCGCTTTCACATCTCTGCCGTCTGGACAATAAGTTTTAACATATCATAAATCTTAAGGTATATTTATGTACAGCGAAGATTCTGTTTCGGTAATTACAGCAGATCTAAGTCACGTGATAGGCTTACCTGAGAACGAGCTTATCCATAGAGGTCTGGTATCCTTCATAGAAAAGGAAATCCGGCTTGCAGAGGCGGATATAGCTGATCTTATTGACAGGTATAATGTTGCCTTGAAAGAGGATCTGTATGAGGCAATCAAGTCAAAAAAGATACCAAGCCATCCTGCCTGGGAAGATTACATTGTCTGGAAGAATAAAGAAAAGTATATCAATGATTTGAAAATTCGCCTCGGTAGGGTACAGTAGATGCTTTTAACGTATAAAGCGCTTGAAGAGATTGCGAGGACCGATTTTTCAGATATTGTCAAAGATACAGTACTGATTGGCGGCAGGTCTTCACAGCCTAATAAGCTGAGAATACATCTGATAGACAGGAGTTTCCTTGATGTCTGGCTCAGTGACGAGGACGATTATTCATTCCACTGGGAGCAGAGGGCTGTGAGGGGCTTGATCCATCGGTGGGATAATGCTCCCGATCATCCTGAGATCGAGACTTTTCCGCACCATTTTCATGATGGAAAAGATAGCAATGTCAAGAGCAGCCGCTTGAATACAGAAAGCATAGATGCATTTAAAGAGGTTCTTGGTTTTATCAGGAATAAATTAAAATGATGCAAATAAATTCCGCAAGCCTGCGATCGTGTTCAAGCGGAAGGTCACGGTTAGCGGAGGCAGGCGTGTGATAGGGATACCAGAGGAGATCGATCGCGCCCTTGGGAAGAAAGAGAACGTTGATATCTGGCTTGAAGGGAATAAGATCGTAGCGGAAATTTATTGAGCCATCCGCACGTCGATTTTCTCCACGTCTACCTCGCCTGAGATGAGCTTCGGCAGCAGCAGGTCGCGAGTGCGGCGGAGGTTGGCGTTTTTCTTATTTAGAATATAGGCATTTTGTAAGTGAAGTGAAACGTGCTCGACAAACGGTGATATAATCTTTGAATCGGGGTGAGCGAAAAGGAACTTATCGAAGCAAGCTTCCTGCACCCGCTGTCTTCCTGTAGCTCCTGACATACTTTTGATGGCATTATCTCGAAACTCATTTGAGCGAGCCATTAGATAGACCAGTTCTGAGCATAACGTTTTGGAGCGAAGAACAATAAACTCAGTGGATCCGAAGGCGATATCATTATTGGATTGTAAAAACTGAACGTATGCTGTTTTCCCATTTTCAAGACATGGCGTTATACGAGCGAATAGAGTATCACCATTTTTGAATTTTGAGCCACTATTTCCTGAACGATACTCAAAACTATTGACGAACATCGAATCATTTGACAAATTGCCCATTGATACAAATGGCTTTTTCCCTTCTTTTGGGACTTTAGTTGTCGGATTTACATAAATAGCATCTGTGGCTTTCTTCACTTCCCACCCCTCCGGCACCATCCCAAGCTCCGACTCCACCATTCTCACCTTCTCATGCCCCGGAAACCGAAACTTCACGAACCACTCGCGGTAGAGCGCCTGCGCCATCTCTTCCAGGATTTTGATGCGTTGCGTGTTGTTTTCGATGAGGTCGTCATAGGCGCTGAGGATGCCTACGATTCGCCGTTGGATTTCAAGTTCGGGATAGGTGAATGAAATTGACTTAAAAGCATCGTGACCCAAATCGGGTTGTGCTGCGCCACCCGCGAGCGAGCGAGCCTTCTGAATTATCGAAGGTTGCCTGAGATACCAATAGACGTAATCCCGCTCGATTCCCTCTTTCGGGATAACACGGAAACAGTTGTTGTGAACTACGCCGACTTTTCCCTTAAACACCAAACCAACTTGACCCGTCCTCGAGTAGATGATGTCCTGCGGATTCGCAATGAATTTCTTAGGGACTCTCTCCTCATCAACGAATTTAGTCTGAGTGTTGTTGACGAGATCAGCGATGCGTAGTAGCGGAATCCCTGTCTCTGCCATGAGGTGGTTTGTCTTCTTGTTGAAGCAGAGTCCCTGCTCAAGTCTTACAACCTCGCCGAAAGTGACCGTCGTCCACTGAGAGACCATTACCTCACCCCATCTAGAAGTTTCGCAATATGCTCTGGCGCAGGAAGCTGGCACTTCAAATTTGACAGGATAACATGATGAACAGGATTAAAAACATATCCTGTCAATCCAGTAAATCCTGTCTGAAAAATCACATTTTTAAAAAACCGCAGATGATAACGCCCAGAGTCACGCCTCTGGAGGGCGCGTCCACGTATGCCCCGCAAGGGCATACGTGTTGTTTGGGAGTCGAGAACCGTTAGGTTTCGGTCTGGAGAACCCGCAGGGTTTCGGCGTGATAAACGCAGATACACTTGCGCCAGATGCCGGATTTTTCAGAGAAGAGCAAACGTGATGGAACGCGGATTGCGCGGATGACGCGGATGCGCGCGGATCCGTGGAAATCCGCGTCATCCGCGTTCTAAACTGCTGCTGTGCTTTGCGCTCTTTGCGTACTTTGCGGTGGATTAATTCGTTCAAATCTGAACTAAAATCAGCATTCATCCTTCTTATACCCCTGTCTCACTCAGCAGCGTCTCCATCCTATTCACGAACTTCCCGGCGATATCGATCCCTGACTCCACTTCTTCCTTTGAAGGATGCACCTGGAATGAGTATTGATCGGTATGCCTTACGCTCCTCATCCTGTCGAATATCAAAACCCAGTCCTCCTCTAAAACGCCCTGCTCAACATATTTCTCAAGATAAACACCCACACAGTAATGGCTCTTCTCCCTCACGCCGTCCCTGAAAAGCACAGCCCTCGCAGAATGGAATATCGCAAGATATAATGATGAAATGGCTGATTTATACGCCTCAGCAGCCATATTTTTCCTTGCCTCGGATAGCCATTCCCTCGCCTCTTTTATTGATTCCTTGCTTTTGGTTAAAGATGGCTCTACTCTTCGCAATAGACCCTTTCTGAAACAATCCTCTATATTATTCAATCGAACCCCCTTTCAGCACAATAGATGTTCGCAGTAGCGAGTTATAGAAAGGCTGGTCTGCCATTTTGATCGATTTCATTTTTTCCGGTGTAAGGACAAGCATATTGACTTCCACACCAGCCATTGCACTTATATCTCTCTGCAAACGTGCCAGTTGATATTCGGCTGGATAAACATCAACTTTAACCCATAAATCAAGGTCGCTCTCATAGGTGTTTGTTCCCTGCGCCCAGCTTCCGAATATACCAATGCCTGTTGTCCAGTCGATATCCAGTGAATTTATGTTGATTTTATTCAGGTTAAAGAGCAATTTGATGGCTCTTGTATGAGCGCAATCGATCGGTTGGTATATGTTTTTCGTTTTTGTAAAAAGTCCGACCCCATGTACGTATTTAAGGTATCGGGAGACAAGACCTTTTGTAATTCCTGTTTCATTTGAAACCTGGTTAACTGTAAGACTTTTATGGTACAATATATATGAAATGATCCTAACTCGTTCTTTTGTTTTAAAAAGTTCGGTCAGCATAATTAGATAATATGAGTTTACAGACCATAAACTTTTTGTTTATGATCCATAAACAACTTGTTTACAATCTATAAACTTTAACTCAATCCTTCAGGAACTCAGCCGCCTTTTTCCTGAACCTGTAAAGGTTTGATCTTGTGCCTCTCTTATCCGCCAGAAAGTATAGGTTTGGTTTATCTTTCAAAAAATTGCCGATCAGTTCGGTTTTGCCAACACGGCGCCTGCCATATATCACAGTTAAGGAGAACTTATCTGACCGATATTCGCGATCCAGGTATGCGCTCTCTTCATCGCGATTGATAAATTTTTGGAACATAATAATTATAATCTGTATTGGAATTATTTAAAACTATCGGAACTCAATCATTATGATTCATATCCGAATCTTTTCATCCGGCTTCCAGCAGCTTCTCAACATTCTCAGCAATTCGCCCTTCCAGTTCCCGCGCCTCAACATTGAGTGTCTCAAGCTCTTCGTTCAGCTCCTCCAGGCGCTCCTTAAAATCAAAATCATCAGCCTCGCGTTCAGCCACTCCCACATAGCGCCCTGGATTCAGGCTCCAGCCCTGCCCCTCAATATCAGAAAGTGCAGCCACTCTGCACAAGCCAGCCACATCCACATATTTGCCATCAGGGAACTTCTCTTTCAACATCTGCTCGCTACCATTCGTATTCTCAGGCTCCTCTCCCCTGTACAGCCGCACGATATTGGCAAGGAACTCGATCTGGTCAGGCATGAAATCGCGATGGGCACGGTCAACCTGATGAAAGATATGCCGCGCATCAAGGAACAGGACTTTATCTTTGCGCGGTGTTTTTACTTTGCCGCGGTCAAGGAACCAGAGGGTGCATGGAAGGGTGACCGTATAGAAGAAGTTTGAGCCAATGGCAACCATCACATCCACAGCGCCTTTTTCGATAAGTGATTTTCGGATATCCTGCTCGCTTCCACGGGCATCGCTGGCAGAGTTTGCCATTACAAAGTCGAATTTACCAACGCTTTTGTGGATATCTTCATAGTAGGAGTTACCCTCGCGAATATCGCCGGAGAGACCATGTACAGCGAGGTTCATCTTGCACAGGCGCACAGTTTCAGCGGTCTTTTCCTGCCCATAAACGCTGATCTCAGAATTGGGATTCGTCTTGTGGTTTCCCACAAAGCGCGCGCTCTGGACGAACATGCCACCAGAGCCGCATGCAGGGTCAAAGATGCGTCCGTGGTAGGGTTCAATGACCTCGACGATGAGTTTGACAATGGAAGTGGGTGTAAAGAACTCGCCACCTTTTTGCCCCTCGCTCATGGCGAATTTGCCAAGGAAATACTCATATATCTTTCCAAAAGCATCGCCTTCGATGTCCATTGGCACAGAGTTGAATGTTTTTAATAACTCGACAAGAATACTATTATCGAGATGGTTATAGGTCTTGGGTAGTATATCCTTGAGCTCTTCGTTCTCAGACTCAATAGCACGCATCGCCTCGTTGATGGCTTTTCCGATATCAGCGCCTTCCGGCAGGTTAAGAAGCCTGGAGAATCTTGAGGCTTCAGGTAGATACAGGACACCTCGCGCCTGGTAATCAGTTTTGCCGATGGCGCGCCTGGATGTACTTTTTCCTTCCAGTTCCTTCTGAGCCACAGTGAACTTGTGGTCAGCGTAGCGAAGAAAGATCAGTCCAAGAACCGGAACTGAATATTCTGAAGATTTCAATTTTGAGTTAGCACGAAGCTCATCTGCGGCACCCCACAGGCGCT
>JAHIHJ010000399.1 GCA_018899795.1 Methanobacteriota archaeon | reverse complement strand
CGAGAATAAGCGCGGGTTAAGGGTTGACATTCTTGATATGCTTGGGTCACTTGTCCCGGAGGACAGGAACTATGCCCACAATTCGTTAGATAATAATGCAGACACACACCTTCGCGCAGTGCTCCTGGGCATGAGTGAGACGGTACCTGTTGAAGGCGGGCACCTCGTCCTTGGTACATGGCAGAGCATATTCTTCGTGGAACTTGACGGGCCAAGGAACCGCACAATAAATGTAAAAATGATCAAGGCTTGAATTCTTCCATGATGTGCTTCGATGAACGTTTAGAAAGATATTAATCCCAAAAAACAATTCAGGGGAGGTATGCAGGAATACAAAGTCAGGATACTTGATATGCAAAAAGAGGAAAGACCGCGGGAAAGACTCCTTAAGAGCGGGGCGGCGTCACTTGCAGATTCTGAACTCCTGGCAATAATCCTGAGGACCGGCACAAAGCAGGAGAACGTGATTAACCTGTGCCAGAGACTGCTGTCGATGTATAACCTCAAGCAGCTTTCGCAGACGAATATAGCCCGGCTGACCGAGATACACGGCATCAAAGACAGCAAAGCCGCACAGATCGCAGCCTGTTTTGAGATCGCACGCAGGCTTGAAGCTTTCAGTGAAGAGGCAAAACCAAAGATCAATTCACCCGAGGACGTTTACAGGCGGATATACCCGAAGATGAGGGAGCAGAAAAAAGAGATGTTCATCGAATTCTGCCTTGACACCAAAAACCAGATAATCAAGGAAGATACCATCTCAGTCGGGTCGCTGAATGCCAATATCGTCCATCCCAGGGAGGTATTCAAGATGGCTCTTGCCGAATCGGCAGCGCATATCATCGTGGCGCATAACCACCCTTCAGGCGACCCAACGCCCAGCAGGGAAGACATCGAGATAACAAAGAAACTGGCAGAGACCGGAAAGATAATAGGGATAGACCTGCTCGACCATGTAATAATAGGAGACGGGCGGCATTTCAGCATGAAAGAGGCAGGGCACATTTAATGTCTTATTCAGCTCTCATCCTGGCGGGAGGCATGGGCAGCAGGTTTGGGTACAGGGAAAAAGCCCTTATCGATATCAACGGGAGACCGATTATCGAATTGATAATTGAGAGACTTGAGAAAGTCGTGGACAGCATAATCATATCAGTGCGCGACAGGGAGCAGGGAGAACTGCTGGAGGCGAATTTAAGCAGAGGATACAGGTTCACGTACGACGATCAAAGGAACGTTGGACCGATCTCAGGCATCCTATCCGGGCTTTCTGAATGTGAAGATGAATATTGTTTTATTTCGGCATGTGATATGCCTTTTATCAATGAGGACGTGGTAAGGCTTCTGTTTAAGAGAAGTGAAAATTATGATGCCGCCATCCCCAGCTGGGAAGACGGTTTTCTTGAGCCGCTGCATGCCGTTTACAGGTGCATGCCAATGTTACGGGAGACAAGAAAGGCGATAGAGCGCGGTGAAAAAACAATCCTTGCCCCAGTATTCAGGATGAATGTGAATTATGTCCCTGTTGATGAAATAAGGAAGTTAGACCCGGACCTCCGAACATTTATTAATATCAATACGGATGAGGATATACAGGGATTATCAGGATAATATGTACACGAAGAATTACCAGGCAACAGAATTGGACAATGGACAACATACCATGTCATACGACGTGGCAGTCGAGGATACGATCGACCTGTTCGTGAACAGGGTTCACATGGCAGCCATACTTGCCACGCCCGAGATGCTGGATGAACTGGCTCGTGGATATCTCATATGTGAAGGGATCGTAAAATCCCATAAGGAGATAAAAGATATCCGCATTGACGGAAAGACTATTCATGTTGAGATAGAACCTTCCGAGCATATCGAACTCTGGCGCGAACTGCGCTCATCCGGCTGTGTGGGTGTGCGGTGGGATGAGAATGAACCAGTATGCGTTGATTCTGATGCTGTCTTCAGCCATGGCGCCATTAAAAAGAGCCTCAGGTTCCTGGAATCTGATGTTTATAAAAAGACGCACGGGACACATGCCGCATGTCTTGTTAATAACGATGGCGAATGCATTGTAAAGGCGATAGACGTGGGGAGACATAATGCTTTTGATAAAGTGGTTGGGCGCGCCTGCATCGAAGGTATCGACCTCGGCAGCCATTTCCTGCTCTCCTCAGGGCGCCAGTCCGCAGGTATGGTCATGAAAGCAGCGCGGGCAGGGATACCCCTTGTTGCCACAAAGACCGCACCGCTGAACACGGGTGTTGAAGCGGCAGAACGCACCGGGGTATGCCTTGTATGTTTTGTATCGAAGGATAAGCTCTCGGTGTTCACACATCCTGAGAGGCTGGTATGAAGGTTATTTGTATTGTGGGAAAAAGCAAAACCGATAAATCAAGACTGATGGAAGGGCTTATTAAAGAGCTTAAATCCCGTGGTCTGAGGGTTGGGGCTTTGAAATATCATAAGCACGGCGATTTTGAGATAGACATAGAAGGCAAAGATACCTGGAAATACGCAAAAGCAGGGGCTGACACGGTTGCAATATCTTCGTCCGTTAAGTTGGCGGTCATCCGAAAAGTAAAAGAAGAGATGGGAATTGATGATGTCTGCAGCACGTATTTTTCAGATAGCGATATCGTTCTCGCAGATGGCTTCACGCTATCTGATAAGCCCCGCATAATCGTGGCTGACACTGAAGAAGACATTGAGTTGTTTCGGAGGGGATGCTGTATAGTGGCAGTCGTGGGGAAGGCTGGTTATGGACTGGATGATACTACAGGCATTGCAAATAAAATTACAGTTTTTCAGGATGACAGCTATAGCATGATTCTTAAATTTTCGTAAAATATTAGCCGCAGATAAACGCAGATGGTTGTTATCCGCGTTCATCTGCGTTTATCTGCGGTTTGTTATCTTCTCAGATCACTTGCTATTATATGCGAATCTGACTATAAGTCATCCTGAACATTATTTTCCCGGCATTAGGCTAAGCTGCGGCGTCACAGTGCCTCCGTCAAGGACATCCCTTTCGCCAACATCGACCGTCTTTGTGACATTTCCTGCCGTCACAGTATACGGGCCTGCCGGCTGCGTATCGAAATTAGTCTCTCCTGCGATCGGGCCGGCTTTCGGATGGTTGGGTGTCGAATAGGGGACAGTGAATATATATGTCCCGTTAGCTGCCGTTGTTGTCTGTGAATACTGGATCATCCTTCCGAGATTCGTTCTTATTGTATTTGTCAGGGTAACTGCGCTGCCTGTTGGAGCTTGTCCCGTGATATTTGCGCCTTTCACATATTCAAATATCTTGGCATAACCCGAGTCCTCAACTGGCAGATTACCTCCATATAATACATTATACACATTTTTAGTCCATTTTTCTGCATTGCCCCCTCTATAATAAGGAGCGGGTGTGGATTCATGCACAAGCCGGTAATTATGCAGACCATTTGTATCAAATATATGGAGTTTTGCCTCCATTGTATTGAAATATTTCAATGATGGAGCGCCAATCGTTCCCTGGGATGTCTGGACTGAAATATAATACCCTTCATTTGACATGTCCCATTCTGCAAAAACGCCAAGTATGGCATATGCCATATACGCGTTGCTCACGACATATCTTGCTCCAGGTTTTCCGTTGATGCCCAGTTTATCGAGAACTTCATTTGCTTTTTCTTCTGTCGGTGCTATGAGGAAAGTTGAAGCTCCTGGAAGGTGATCCGGTCCTCCGCCTATACCTGCCTGGAACGGGTTCGCATTCGGGATCCTGTGTCCCCAGTATGTGATTATGTGTCCGTAATCCCACCAGCTCATGACGCCATAGGCGGTATCTGGATAGGGATATGTGCCATTCTTTGGTTTCTCATAGATAGCATAATAATCTAAACCCGGGTCTGGGGTATTATCTTTCATCCATGTTAGCGCATCATGCCATTCATATTGTCCCTCACCTAAAGCGCCCCCTTTTGTTTGTTCGCATGACCACGGCCAGCTGCCGCAAGATCTATCATATGGTGATGCATTTACCGGGAGGAATGCAGTAAATGAAATTACAAGAATTAATGAAATCATATGTTGAATCCTAATTTTCCTGGCACATTCAACAATACTGTTTGAGTTAAAAGATTTCCAATCTGCTAAATTTAATATTATGGAACCCACAAAACCCGCAAGGATCGCAACATTCACGGCATAATAATATGAAAATCTGTTCTGAGCTACCATAATAGCTAATATAAATATGCTCCAGACAGCTAATAATGTATATTCAGCTTTTGATTTTTTGATGATAAAATAACCAAGTATTAGCATACCAATGAAAGCTAAAAAATAATTATAACCAAATTGTCCTATTGCATTCTGGCAATTAATTATTGAAACCAGGGAATAATCACCACATGTCGGAGCGGCTTCTGCTATTGTTAATGCTCCACCGGATTTAAATATGAAATCCCACCTGCCTAAAGTACTTTGGTAAAGTGCAGGGATTAACGATTTGATAACTATTAGCCCCATCAAAATCGCACCTGATAAAAATAACAAGTAATAATTACCTTTCAATTCTCTTTTATTCATTTCTATAGAAACGAGGCTCAAAATAGCAAAAACAAATGCCAGTCCACCTGTAACTGCCAGGTGCAAAAGAGAATAAAATTCAGCTTTGAATCCGTTACTGATCTCGATATAAGGTAAAACCATTATCATTGCAACTAAATAAGCTATAATTCCTACAATACCCAGGTATTCTGTAGATCTCCCTTTAAAATGATCAATAGAATACTGAACTACAATAAAAATGCCGAAAATTACTGCAAAAATAACACCAAAAGTCCAAGTTAGAAGATATGCCCCAAACGTGATTCCTGCTAACAGGGAATATGCAATTGGAACTTTCAACGTTACCCAGTCCCTGTTCAGCCAGTGATCAAACGTGATGTTTTTAGCTCTCTTAATTGCAATAATGAAAAACATCATCATGAGAGTTGTAAAAAACACCTCTGCCACATGGTGATCCGTGAAACCAAGCACTGATCTTGATATGAACTGACCAGGCAATATTGATATTAGAAATGCCCCGATCAATCCTGCTTTTTTATCAAGTATTTCTTTTCCGATAACATAGACCGGGAATACCATCAGTGCCCCAAAAACAGCCGGGAAGAAAGCGCCAACCGTATCAATAATAAATTGAGATGGCATTCCAGCAATAGTGGCATTCCAGTTATTCGTTATGAAACCGATGAATAAGGAGAAAAATGCGATCATCTGACCAAATAGAGGACCCCAGCTCAATTGACTTCCATAAGGGTACAGTGTAAATGCATCATAAAATATCCTGTGCGGAAAAAAGTAAATAGTATTCTCCACTAACCTCATCTGAAAAACAGAGTCGTCCATTGCAAAACCCACGATCCCTCTGCTAAAAACACCTTGTATTGGTACAATTCCTCTAATATAGAAAGAGAATAGGAATATTGCAAATAAAACAATATATGTAAGATACTTCGTTTTGAAAAAACCGTCTATTTTATCTTCTCTCTTTTCGTCTTGTTTTTCTTCAGTTCTTACTACTTTCTTTCTAATGGATTTTTTAGCCAATGTACACCTCAAAATATATGGTTTAAGTGGAAGTTATGACTAATAAATATCGTACATATTTAAATTCTTTGTTTATTTCATTTTTGAAGCAGTGCCCCATCCACCGTATACCAGGAAAGATTTTGTAAGACCAAAAAACTT
>JAHIHJ010000398.1 GCA_018899795.1 Methanobacteriota archaeon | reverse complement strand
ATGCTTTATTAACTGGTCTGCAATTTCTACTGCAGGTTGTATCGGTATGGCGAACCCGATGCCCTGTGCAAATGGAATGACAGCACTGTTCACTCCTATCACTTCACCTCTGCTATTTATCAGCGGACCTCCACTGTTGCCTGGATTGATCGCGGCGTCGGTCTGTATCAATCCTTCCATGAATGTGGCCTCTGTCTGGATCGACCGGTTCACAGCGCTTACGACACCTGCTGTGACAGTGGGGCCTCCCACAAGGCCAAGAGGACTTCCTATAGCAATTGCCATCTGCCCGATCTTTAGATCGTTGTTTTTTGCGATCTCTGGTACTGGCAGACCACTGGCTTTAATTTTGATCACTGCAAGATCCTTTATTGTATCCAGACCTCTTATTTCACCCGGGAATATCCTTCCGTCTTCCAGAGCCACTTTTATATCCTGTGAACCCAGTACTACATGGGCATTTGTGAGTATAAAGCCATCCTCATTTATTATAAAACCGGAACCCACGCCCGGAACCGGATGCACATGCAGGTAGGCATCTTTCATTAACTTAACTTCACTGATGTTTACAACGCTTGGTATAACTTTTTCTACAGCAGCCGTAACCATTTCATCAAAACCTGTCATAAATATAACCTCCACTACGGAGGATTGTCCGGAAAGATAATAAAACTGACTCACAGGATAGTTATATTAATTAGAAAGAAAAATGAACACTACTGAGATCATGGCTGAACTGGAAAGACACCTTGGTTTGTGGGGAGCAGCAAGCATCGGGATCGGTGCAATAATAGGCGCGGGAATTTTTGTCCTGAGCGGGGTGGCATCCGGGGTTGCGCAGAATTTATTTTGACTTTGTTCAGAACCTTGCAAGTGCAACCTCCTATACTATAATGCATTTGCCATTTCCCCTGTTGAAGGTGTTCGATTACTCCGGAGGATTTGTTCTATCCAGATGCTTTTTGAAAAAAACCAACTCCTTGTAAGTATGATCATATACTGCTTTTTCTCCTCCTAGAACCTTATAAGTAGCTATACCTCTCCAGACAGTGATTCTTGGTTTCTCTACATACAGAAAATGACCGCGAAGATCGGCAAATAACCCGGCCACGGTCTCTTTTTGATGGAAAGTGGCACCTGTTTTTGGTCTATTATCTTCAGTATCAATATTCAAACCAAAATGCTCTTCTGGATTTGAAGCGCTCCAATTAACAGGGTCTGAAGCATAATCCCAGATAGCTTCAGGAATATTATCTATGATGATTTCTGTATGTTATAAAGATTATTGCAAAACTAATACCTGATTCAATATGATTAGATCAATTATGACATGATAGAAAGTATTATTGCACAGGTTCTTTATTTAGAATCAAATGAATTAGAAAATACATTCAAACAATTTTAAATGAGGATATTTATGCCAAGCAAATTATACAAAAAAATATTGATCGCTACGGATGGTTCGGAATATACAAAAAAAGCAGTCGATTACGGGATAGATCTTGCAAATGATACAGGAGCAAAACTGCATGCTATCTATGTTATCGATACCACGGCTTATGGCTCGATCCCGATGTCGGCACCGATGGAATACGCATACTCGCTTTTAAAACAGGAAGGCGATGTGGCTATAAAAAATGTGGCAGACAGGGCAGAAGCCGCAGGTCTGGAGGTAGAGGGAATTATTGCTGAAGGATACCCGGCTGATGAAATAATAAATTGTGCTGAAAAGAACTCAATAGACCTTATAATAATGGGAACACTGGGAAAAAGCGGGCTCGATAGATTCCTTCTGGGCAGCGTTGCCGACAAAGTGGTCCGCAACTCGAAAATACCTGTTCTCACAGTTCCTGTTAAGGAAAAGAAATAGAACTATAACGGCTAAAGCCTGGAGAATAATTGTAGTTCCGGAGATTTTATCTTTTGTCAAGCGCGTGGGACTGGACATGCTTTTTTTCGTTTCTCAACAAATCTCTCATTCGTTTTTTCCATGTTCATATACAGGCTAACGAACGATTCCCTGCTCCCAATGTCATATATCTCAGATAGTTTCTTAATTTTCATCTTTTTCAAGTCTTCAAGCATATAGCTGAGGAAGAGCTTTCTTTATTTATATTTTACTTCATGATCTTGTAAGAAGGCGCCTCTCTTTTGTGAATATTTACAATAAGATGAAAGGCGGATCAAGTTCTGGACTGCACCCCAAAAAGTAGACAGGTAGTTATGATCATCAAGGCAAAGTCTGCTGTAAAGTAAAACATGGCATAATTTCTTGTTTACATAACTGCTTTCAAGGAAATTTCTGGTAATTCTTATATGCTCATTCATCATATTATCGGTGATTTAATGGGAACCTTAATGGAATTGCAGGACGTCTGGAAGATATATCGTATGGGTGAGTTTGACGTTCCCGCGCTTCAGGGAATAAATCTGAGGATCGAAAAAAGTGAGTTCGTAGCTATAACAGGACCAAGCGGATGCGGCAAATCAACGATGCTAAATATGATCGGTTGTCTTGACATGCCAACCAGGGGAAAGGTTTTGCTTGAAAGCAGGGATATATCGGAATTCGAAAGTAATGAACTGGCGCGAGTGCGGGGTAAAAAGATAGGGTTCATATTCCAGACATTCAATCTGTATCCTACCCTGACTGCTCTTGAAAATATTCAGCTTCCGATGAGGATACATGAATTCCCTGAAAAAGAGGTAGATGAGACCTCAAAAAAACTTCTGGAAACTGTAGGGTTATCTGATCGTGGAGCTCATTTCCCGGCACAGTTATCAGGAGGACAGCAGCAGAGAGTTGCGGTAGCAAGGTCTCTCTCCACTGGTCCTTCTATTCTCCTGGCAGATGAGCCGACAGGAAATCTGGACACAAAATCGGGAGGCGAAGTAATGGATGTTTTTAAAAGTTTGAACAGCGAGGGATTAACTATAGTAATGATCACACATGACCCGAGAATTGCAGGATATGCAGGAAGAGTTGTAAAAATGCTTGATGGAAAAATCGTAGGTGAAACATGAATAAATTAAATTTAATGTTCTTATTAGTATTTTTGGTATCGTTAACGCAGGTCGCATCTGCACAATCATATCTGGTGACAGAGACGGCTCCTGTTTATCCGGGGGATACGAACTTTGTCTATGTACCGATAAAGAACATAGAATTACGCTCGTTCATGGAAGATGTCAATGTAAGGCTTGTACCCAAGGATAATGCATCAGCTAATGCTGTGAAATTGCTTGACGATGTTGATTCACTTGGAACCATAAATGATTGGGGTTCTCAGAGGACTGCAAAATTCAGGATACATGTTAATCCTGATGCAGTGGAAGGAGATTATTATTTTAATGTCTATATTACTTACATGGGGCAGCAAACAAGCGGCGGAACTCAGACAACTGCGACAACAACAAAGCTTGAGGATCAGATCCTGACCATCAAAGGCAGGCCTGTGATAGTGCTGCTCAATTCTACCATCGGCACCATATCACCGATGAGCACCAACAAAGAGACGCTCAGGTTCAAGAATACAGGCACAGGCACAGTACAGAATGCTGTAGCGAGTATTGACCTCTCAGGCACGAACGTGAATTCGATCTTCTCGATCATAGGAGGCGGGACGCAATTCTCTCTCGGCAATTTGAAGGCAGGTGATGAAGCCAGTATAACTTTTGATCTTGCTGTGGATATTGCAGCACGCCCCGGTGTATATAATCTGCCCATAAAGATCACGGGTCTTAACAATTATTCATCCAATAATTATGTGGGATTGATCGTGGCAGGGACGACTGATTTTGAGATCAGCTACCAGGAGACCCTGGGTTCTGTATCGATCAATGTAGCCAATGTAGGGATAAGCTCCGCAAGCGCTGTAAAGGTCAGCCTGCCGCGCCAGAAGAACTTCTCATCAACAGGAAGCAGTTCTTCAGTGCTGGGGAATTTGAATCCTGGTGATTACACCTCTGCAATATTCCAGATCACAAAAAATGCCGGAACAGGGAACAACCTTGAATTGGATATACAATATACGGACACAAGCGGACAAAGACACACGATCACAAAGTCCCTTCCTGTGGAATTATCCCAGGCTGGAGCACAAAACAAATCTGCAAGCACAAATTATACAATATGGTTGCTGGCAGCTATTGTTATACTGGTAATATACTGGCAGCGAGTAAAAATAGCAGCCTACTTCCAGAAATCGAAATAAGTACAGGACCATTAACCAGAAGAGATCAACCATGAAAACGTATGATATTTTCAAGTTATCGTTAAGCCATGTCAGGAAAAGTAAGATGCGAAGCTGGCTTACAATAATCGGGATCGTAATTGGAGTGGCTGCGATCGTGGCTATAATCTCAATAGGTGATGGTTTGCAGGCAAGCGTACAAAAAAGTCTTGGAAGTCTTGGAGCAGACCTGATAACGGTCTCTCCAGGATATTCAAGAGCGACGGGGGCTGGACATGAACCAGGGCCACAGGGTGGTGGTGGAGTTTCGACCGTGAATCTTACAGATAAAGACCTGAATGTGATCAAACAGGTATCTGGTGTGATCTTAGTAAATGGAATGGTCTCAGGCAGGTCTGATATGATATTGGGTAATGAAAAGACCTCAGTATCTATAAGTGGAGTTGATATCTCGGTATGGCGCTCCATAGTTACTACGGAACTTGAATCAGGCAGGTATCTTCAGCCTGGCGATTCAAATGCTATCGTGATAGGATATTCATTAGCTCATAATGTTTTCCTGCAGCCGATCACACAGAATAGACCAGTAACGATAGGAGGAAAAACATTCAAGGTGGTGGGTATTTTTGCACAATCAGGTGGATTTGGAGGAACTGACAATGCCGTTTATATGCCTGCTGATCCCGCACGCGACGTTATAACTGAAACTGTAGAGAGAAACCATTTTACATCTATTACGGTGAAAATCGCAGACCAGGATTTAGCAGATATAGTGAAAGCTGATATGGAACAAAAGCTTATGATGTCTCGCCATGTAAATTCAAGGACCAGGGATTTTACAGTGACTGCCTTTGCATCAATTCAGCAGCAGATAAGCAGCGTGTTCCAGGCGATAACACTGTTCCTTGGCGCAATTGCGGCTGTTTCGCTGCTTGTGGGCGCTGTGGGTATAGCAAACACCATGTTCATGTCTGTCATGGAGCGCACAAGACAAATTGGGTTGCTCAAATCCCTGGGGGCTACTGATAACGAAGTAATGAAGCTTTTCCTTATTGAATCTGGATTGTTCGGGGTTGTTGGAGGGGTGATCGGAGTTACTACCGGGATCTTGATATCAGTTTTAATATCATCAATAGGACTTCAGATGATGGGACCGGGAGGGACTATGTCCACTGTTGTTTCACCCCAGCTT
>JAHIHJ010000397.1 GCA_018899795.1 Methanobacteriota archaeon | reverse complement strand
ATCTACACTGACAGATGGAATGATCCTGAAAGCTCTGGATGTAAAGGTCATAGAAAAAAGAGTGGAGATAAAGGAAAAGAAACAGGATGAAAAGAAAAAAGTAGAGATAAATGAGGAAAAAAGGGAAAACAAGAACACAAGAAACGGGGAAGGATTTAAAGAATCAGAACGCAGAGACTAAGATGGGTGAATTTCACCTATCTTCTTTATATTTTTTTTAACATTATAGACGATCGTTAATGCAACCCTGTGTTTTTTATACTAAAAATAACAAATATATAAGAAACATGGCGTCGAAGATATTGTTAATATTCATAATATTTCTGTTTATCATCTCTGCAGCAAGCGCAGCGAACGATTACAGAACAACATACACAATTAACGTAAAGGACGACGGTACTGCTATCTGGAACGTGGAGTACAGGACCCCTCTTGTAACTCAGGAGGACATGGATGCATTTGAGAACTATACTGAGCAGCTCAAACCGGTATATCTCAAAGAATTCAGGGAACTGATGCAAAACTCTGTGTCCGCGGCTTCGAACGTTACATCCAGGAAAATGATGGCAGGAGGCTTCACAGGCGAAGCGAACGTCCAGAGCGCACCCACAGGGAACTATGGTGTTGTGCATTATTCCTTCACATGGACTGATTTTGCAAAGATGGACGGGGATAAAAATATGTACCTGGGCGATGTTTTTGTGGGAGGATTATACCTTTCCAAGGACAATGCGCTGATTATCAAGTACCCTTCAGGATATTCAGTAGAACAGGTAACTCCCCAGGCTGACCTGGTTCGCGATGGAATGATCTGGTACGGACTTCGTTCTTTTAATGCCGGAGAACCTGATATCGTTCTCCTGGGACCATCTATTTCATGGATGCCGTATGCTCTCGCCTTAATTATCCTTGTGGGGGGCGCAATTATCATTTTTAAAATTCAAAAGAACAAGGTTCAGGTTAAAAGTGCGCCTTCCGGGGAAGGAATGGAAACTGGAGAGACGCTTCATGAAGATAAGGCGGATATGGCAGATATGTCAAATATGGCGGATATGATGGATCTCGAGGACAGGATAGTGGCTATATTGAAAGAGAGCGGAGGTTCTCTCTATCAGTCAGATATTGTAAAGAAACTCGATCTTCCAAAATCTACGGTAAGTTCAGCGCTTAACGGTCTGCACGCTAAAAATACCATCCAGAAAATAAAGAAAGGACGCGAGAACCTGATAAGACTATCAGGATCACAGGAATCTAAGTAGCTGCTTTAATTCGTCCACCCTTAACTGCCCTGGGGCTGTTGGTCCCTCTACATACCCGTAGGTCATCACAGATCCGTAAACCGGTGCTATGACGCGCGAATGCCTGCCTGTTTCCCCCATCGCTATCGTACATACCGCGCCTTTTGCATGAAGGGTGACATCGAACAACCGCAAAACGTCCTCAAGCGAATTAGGCATCACTGCAAGCTTTGCAATATCCGCGCCTTTTGCGAACGAGTCGCTGATAATGCATTTCATGGCGTCGTTATCAGGTGTTCTATGAAAATCATGTGTCGAAATGATGACTGTTTTCCCTGTGTCCCTGGCTTTTTTAACAACTCTATCCCTGTCCTTCGCGCATAACTCAATATCTACGGCATCAGCCATGGGTAATAATGAATTCAATGTCCCGATGCGGTCATCTTCGCTCCCCCCCCAGTTCCCTCCTTCCTGCTTCATGCGATTCGTAATAATTACGGGCAGACCGGTTTTTTTTATATCCTGAAGTGCCTGGCGCGCATCAACTTCCAGCAGGTCGATCCTTAACTCCAGGATATCTGCTCCGAGCTCTTTAGCCCGCTTCGCAGAATTAACTTCACCTATTGCAGCTACGATCGATCTGTTAAGTGTTACGTTGCCTATTCGCACCATGGTAGATAGATGATACTGCTTTATTATAAGAGTTATGACAGTCCATTCGATATATTTAATACACTAAAATACCTTATGCATACAAGATCATGACATTATCGAACTTACTTAAGAACTCAGGATATGCCACTGTATTTGGGTTCATGGGGCTCATAGTGGGCATCTGGACCGCCGACCTTCTATACAGCCTTATACTGCATAATGTAGAACGTACGACCACATCAAGCATTTCCATGATTATTATTCTGGTAGTAATAATCGCTTCATCCGCACTTGGTTTCACAAAAGGGAAAGAATTGCTGGAAAATTAATTAGTTTATTCCAGCCGAAATACCTGATATTATGCGAATAATAATTATCGGCGCGGGGGAAGTAGGATATCATGTGGCAAAGACATTGTGCAGGGACAATGACGTATTTGTGATCGAGGCTAAAGAAGAAAGCTGCAATAGGGCAAGGCAACTGGATATCCAGGTCATACAGGGGAATGGTGCTGATGTCAAACTACTCAATAAAGCGAATATAGAAAAAGCTGAACTCGTGGTTGCAGTTACAGGAGTGGATGAGGTAAATATAGTAGCCTGTATGGCTTCAAAGCTCCTGAACGATAAAGTGAAGACCATCGCACGGGTCAGCAATCCCGACTATATCGACAGACCGGTATCTATACGCGAAACCATAGGGATGAACGCAATGGTCTGTCCCGAGTTGTCCCTTGCTTCTGAGATCAACCAGATCCTCTCCATCCCTGAGGCGATCAACGTGGAAAATTTCGTGGGGGGGAAGATAAAAATGATGGAATTCAAGGTGGGAGAACATAATCAGCTTGTCGGGAGAAAACTTTCTGAGTCAAACCTGCCTGAATGCTGTCTCATGTCTGCCATATTCCGTGGTTCGCAACTGATGATCCCGCACGGAGATGACGTCATTCAGAAGGATGACAGGGTAGTGATCGTGGGAAAACCGGAAGCCATTGAGGGCACAAGAAAGCTGTTTGAAGATACAAAGAAGAACTCCGGGAAGATAGCAGTGGTAGGGGGGGGGAAAGTAGGTTATTATCTTACCAAACTTCTCGATAAGAAAAATCTTAAGCTGACCCTGCTTGAAATAGATAAAAAAAGGAGTGAAGAACTCGCCCAGGCTCTTCCGAACGTCCTTGTCATTAATGGGGACGGAACTGATATCTCACTGATGAAAGAGGAGAACATCGGATCGATGGATGCGGTTATAGCGGTCACGAACAGTGATGAAAAGAACCTTATTTGCGCGCTTCTTGCAAAGAGGCTTGGAGCTAAAAAAGCGATTGCAAGGGCAGACCGCCCGGACTATGCGGAATTGTTCGAGATAGTTGGAGTTGACGTGGCTATCAGCCCTATCCAGGCTACGGTGAATGAAGTCTTGAAGTTCACAATGGGAATAGGTATTGATTCCCTTGTTACCATCGAAGGGGAGAAGGGAAAGATCATTGAACTGACCGCAAAACTGGGCTCAAAGATAATAAACAAGAAACTCAAAGATGTGCACTTCCCCCGCGGCGCCATTGTGAGCGCGATAGTGAGGAATATGGAAGTTATCATCCCGGGGGGAAGTCATACAATCCTTCCTGACGATAAGGTGGTTATCTTTGCATTACCATCAGCGCTTCCTGCTGTTGAGGGACTTTTCAGTTAATTTGCTGTTTTTACATAATGATTATAATCATCATTAAATTAAAGAGCAACCTATAAGTACGAATAAGAAGTAGTATAATTGGATAGGTGCGTTATGCGAAGAAGCAGGTTAGACATTATCATCGACGTTCTTGAAGTTGCTGTTATGGGCGTCAATAAAACGGCGGTCGTATATAAAACGAACCTGAATTTTAAACTGGCAGAAAAATATCTGGGACTGCTGCAAAAGCAGGGATTTGTTGAGAACAGGGTGAAAAAATACAAAACCACGGAAAAAGGAAAGATATTTTTGGAGAAAGCCAAGGAACTCACTCTGCAGTTATGATCTTATAGCCGAATTCGGTTATCCTGACCTCTTCTTTTTCTAATTCGATAAGTTCTCCCTGGTGCATTAAACAGAGGAGCGAAGTGTCATCAAGGGATATCTTTTTTTTGAGTTCTTCAACGGTCAATTTCTTTTCTTTACTTAAGAGTTCCAGTATCCTGTCTGCCGTATCTCCTATCTCGGACATGTGGTTTTCCT
>JAHIHJ010000396.1 GCA_018899795.1 Methanobacteriota archaeon | reverse complement strand
CATGAAATGGTTCATTTGATTGAAAGAAAACATAATGAGAAATTCTGGAAAATTATATCGAATAAATTCGAAAATTATGACAAAAATGAAAAAGAACTCTTTGAGTATTGGTTTTTGATCCAGAAAACCAAAGTTTAATATTTAATTGTCAATATTTTCCCATCAGTTAACATTAATAGACCTTCTTCCCAAATTATCAGTCATGGAACAAAAACTGGGAAGCGAGGGAGTAACATGGGACCTGACGCATCTATACCGCGATTTAAAAGACCAGAATATCAATAGCGATATCGAGACCATAAAAAGCAAAATAAGCGTTTTTTCAACAAAATACAGGGGAAAAATAGGAGCAATTTCACCAGCAGAATTGCAGAGTGCAGTTACGGAAATGGAAGAGATAGAACAAAGCTCCACAAGGTTAGCATCATACTCCTATCTTAATTTCGCCACGCAATCGAAGAACCCGGAGGCTGGCGCATTCCTACAAAAGCAAAAGGAGATAATGAGTGAGTTCAGCAAAGACATGGTATTCTTCGAAATGGAATGGGCTTCTCTTGAAGATGAAAAGGCAGCATCACTCCTTGAAGATCCTGCTCTGGGGAAATACAGGCACTATCTTACGAAACTCAGGAAATACCGTCCTCATTTATTATCAGAGACAGAAGAAAAACTCCTTGCAGAGATGTCTCCGGTCGGCGCAAGCAGCTGGAACAATCTATTTGAAAAGGTGGTATCGCAGACGAAATTCGGTGGCAGGGCAGAAGAAGAAGTGCTTTCCGATCTTTACAATATCGATCGCCAGGTACGGATAAAGGCAGCAAAGGATTTCACGGAAGGACTCTCGTCGCATGATCACATCCTGACGCATATATTCAACACCATCCTTGCAGAGAAGATGATAAAGGACAGGCTTCGCAAATATCCAGATTGGATAAGTTCCATGAACCTTGACAACGAGATAGATGAAAAAATCGTAAATGCGCTCGTTAGTGCTGTCAAGGACAGGTATGACATACCGCAGAGATATTACAGGTTGAAAAGAAAACTTCTTGGGTACGATGAACTATTCGATTATGACAGGTATGCGCCGCTTCCTGCATCCTCAGAAAAGAAGATACCCTGGAATAAAGGCAGGGAGATGGTGCTTAAAGCATACAATGACTTTTCCCCGCAGATGAGTGACATCACCCTGAAATTCTTTGAAGGAAGGTGGATACACGCGCCCATCATACCCGGTAAGATCGGGGGCGCCTTTTCATCCCCCTGCACGCCGGATGTGCATCCCTACGTGATGCTCAACTACTCAGGAAATAAACGTGATGTTCAGACCCTGGCTCATGAACTGGGTCACGGCGTCCACCAGTATCTTGCAGGAGGTCAGGGTTACTTTAACAGCCAGACCCCGCTAATAACAAGTGAGACAGCCTCTGTTTTCGGTGAGATGCTCGTGTTCAGGTCGCTTATTGAAAAGGCAGTTGACAGGGATGAAAAAGTGAACCTGCTGACAGTCAAACTGGAAGAGATATTCGCCACCGTTTTCAGGCAGATAGCCATGAACAGGTTCGAGGATGCAGTACACAGGGATAGACGAGATCATGGTGAGCTGTCGCCCCAGCGTTTTGGCGAACACTGGATAGATACCCAGAAAGAAATGTTCGGAAATTCAGTGACGCTTACTGAAAACTATTCGGTCTGGTGGAGTTATATCCCCCATTTCCTGCATGCGCCGGGATATGTGTATGCTTATGCTTTTGCAGAACTGCTTGTACTTTCTCTTTATAATATGTATGTGGAAGAAGGCGATAGTTTCGTCCCGAAGTATCTGAATTTGCTTGCTTCGGGGGGGAAGGACACGCCGGAGAAACTGCTTGAGGATTTCGGGATATCGCTTGATGATCCAAGATTCTGGTACGAGGGATTGGAGATCATTGATGGGATGCTGAAACAGGTGGAGGAACTGGTGTAATAATATTTAACTCCCTCCCCGACAAACAATGAACTAAAATAAGAACAAATAAAAAGAGGACCAAATGCCCAAAGACCTTGTATTCATAACAGTAATAGGAAAAGACCAGAAAGGAATAATAGCCCGCATCTCGAACGCTGTATTCAAGCATAATATCAATATCGAAGACCTGAACCAGAAGGTCATGGATGGTTATTTCGTGATGACCATGCTTGCTGATATGGCTGATTCCAGCGCATCAATAGGAGATATAAAAAAAGAGTTCGCAGAGATAGAAAAGCAGATGGGCTTGAATATCCAGGTCCAGCATGAGAACATATTCAAGGCAATGCACAGGGTGTAGGCATGGAATACTCTCTTGATGAGGTCATGGAAACAGTGCGCATGACACTGTATCATAATTTTGATATCAGGACCGCGACGCTCGGCATCAATCTTAAGGACTGCATCGATACTGACATTGAAAACTTCAAATCAAATGTATATGATAAGGTCACAGAATACGGGAAAAAGCTGGTTTATGAAGCAGGTAAGATCGAGGACAAATACGGCGTCCCAATAATCAATAAAAGGATCTCTGTTACTCCAGTGTCTCTCATTGTTGAATCATGCAGGGAGGATGCACCGCTTGAAATAGCAAAAACGCTTGACAGGGCAGCACGTGATGTAAATATCGATTTTATCGGAGGGTACGGGGCGCTTGTGCAAAAGGGGATGACGCGGGCAGACTCGCGCCTGATAGATTCGCTTCCTGAGATGCTCTCAAGCACAGAACGGGTGTGCGCTTTTCTAAATGTCGCCTCAACAGTGTCAGGCATGAACATGGATGCAATAATAAAGCTCGGGAACATCCTGAAGGACATCGCCAGCAAGACAGAGAACGGCATCGGGTGTACGAAATTCGCCGTATTCTCAAACGCCCCGGAAGACAACCCGTTCATGGCAGGCGCTTTTCATGGAGTTGGAGAGCCTGACTTCTCGCTCAACATAGGCATCAGCGGTCCGGGTGTTGTGAGAAGCGTTGTAGAGAAGAACAGGGATTGCGACCTGACAGGGCTTTCCGAGGTCATAAAAAGAACAGCTTTCAAGATAACAAGAGCTGGCGAACTTGTAGGAAGAGAACTTGCTTCAAATATGGATGTGCCCTTTGGCATAGTTGACATCTCCCTTGCTTCAACCAATAAAGTTGGTGATTCTGTGGCAGGGATAGTGGAAATGATGGGCATCGAAAAGATGGGCGCGCCTGGAAGCACTGCGGCGCTTGCGCTTCTCATTGATGCCGTGAAAAAAGGGGGAGCAATGGCTTCAGGGAACGTGGGTGGGTTGAGCGGTACTTTCATTCCGGTGAGCGAGGATTCTGGTATGAACGAGGCTGTGAAATGCCGCGCTCTCTCGATCGAGAAACTTGAGGCTCTGACCGCGGTATGCTCGGTGGGGCTTGATATGATAGCCATTCCGGGTGATACGCCTGCGGAGACCATTTCAGGCATCATCGCTGACGAGCTTTCCATAGGGGTTGTGAACGGAAAGACAACGGGAGTAAGGCTTATTCCAGTGCCGGGGAAAATTGCAGGGGATTATGTGAATTTCGGGGGATTGCTGGGAGAAACTTATGTGATGGATGTCAGTAAATTCAGTTCCCGCGACTTCATATTGAGGGGAGGAAGGATGCCAGCCCCGATAACGAGCATGAGGAATTAATAACAAATCGAACACGGATGACACTGATTTGACGGATTTTCACGGATACGAAATCCGCGCGTATCCGCGTCGACTGTCACGCCAGTCGATTGCGTGCACACGT
>JAHIHJ010000395.1 GCA_018899795.1 Methanobacteriota archaeon | reverse complement strand
TTGAAACCAAAGACTTACAGAAACGATGGTCTTGAAGGCAGACCGTTAAAATCAGCCCTTAGAGGGATTGAAACTGCGGGACAGCTTTTGTAGTTGCTCCGATAGCGATAGTTAAAATCAGCCCTTAGAGGGATTGAAACTAGCAGCAGTGGGGATAATCGGATTTGGATATTTCTGTTAAAATCAGCCCTTAGAGGGATTGAAACGTTTTTGGCATACACTGTCGTCCCGTCTGTCCAGATAAGTTAAAATCAGCCCTTAGAGGGATTGAAACTGTAGTCCTGAACCCCACCCATTTGACTTGTTGGGTCGTTAAAATCAGCCCTTAGAGGGATTGAAACAAGCAGAACATGCTTAGCGGTGCTGGAAAAAGAAGAGTTAAAATCAGCCCTTAGAGGGATTGAAACTGAGTTTGTAGTGGCGGCAGGCGGCGTAACAGGTATGTTAAAATCAGCCCTTGGAGGGATTGAAACTACATTGTGCCCCGAAAAGAAGGGGTCTCCGCCTTGTCGCAGCGCATTGGAAAAATCATATGAGATCGAAAAAATTTTCATTCAATCAAGATAAGTTCATCTCCTGCCCTAAAAAGGAGTGAGGTTTTGTTATCACGACATAAAAAGGATTGATATGTTATTAGGTTCATAAACTGCCTGAAAATGTCAAAATGTAACAATATCCTCATACGCGACATTCCTCTTTTCGGCTGCATCGCCTTTGGCATAATCGACCGCGGGACGAACGTACTTCAGGTGCGTCCCATAAGTGAGTGCCCGCTGTCGTGCATATTTTGTTCTACTGACGCAGGCTCCAGAACGAAGCAGAGGATATCAGAGTATATGGTTGACCTGCAGCAATTGCTCGCTGCGTTCGAATGGGCTGCCTCGTACAAGGAGACGAATGACCTCGAGGCGCATATCGATACTGTGGGGGAGCCTTCGATGTACCCGCAGCTTGTTGAACTGGTCGGGGGACTTTCGAAGAACAGTCATGTTAAGACCGTCTCGATGCAGACGAACGGTGCGCTGCTTTCAGAAAAACTTATCGACAAACTGGAATCTGCGGGGCTTTCGCGCATCAATATGTCCATCGAATCGCTTGAACCCGAACTTGCAAAAAGAATAGCAGGTACGGATGCTTACAACCTTGCGCGTGTACTTGAGAACGCGGAGTATATCGCCAGGAATACAGGCATCGATCTTCTCATCGCGCCTGTTTGGCTGCCCGGAATAAACGATGAAGAGATGCCAAAACTGATCGAGTTCGCTCTTCGCATCGGAGCCGGGAAAAGGTTTCCTGCGCTGGGGATACAGAAGTTCCTGCCCCACAAGTACGGAAGAAGACAGGGCATCAGGTCGATGGACTGGGAGGAGTTCTATTTGCGATTGAGGAGATGGGAAGAAATGTACGGAATAAAGCTTGTTCTTAAGCCTGAAGACTTTGGCAGTTTTGAATGTAAACCCATTCCCCGCATGTTCAAAAGATATGAGAAAGTTAAGGTGAAGGTGGTTGGACCGGGTTGGATGAAAGGAGAAAAGCTTGCTGTGGCGCGGGACAGGGTGATCACTATCGTGGATGCTGACAGGATCCCGGCAGGAAGCGAGGTGTACGTGAGGATGGAGAGGGTAGTGGACGGGATATATATAGCAAGACCGTAGACATCTATTAAAAATTTTTTGGTTTATTCAATCCCTCACAAAAACGGAAGTGAATTATATCTGGATGAAATAAAAGGAAAGATATTTATTAGAACAGTTATAATATAATCGCATGGAAAATACGATAAATATTATCCTCGTCTCCAGTTCAGTTATTTTAGGGTTTATAGGATTCTTTTTCGTTCTGAAGATTTGGCTTGTCTGGAAGCGGGTGGATACCAATGTATTGAAAGCCAGAGTATTTCTTGACCCAAAATTCCTTATCAGGAACTGGGTTTATATTTTCATAGCAGGGGCTTTTATAGTCATGAGGAGGATACTGGAACTGTTTAAACTGCTTAAGATTCCGGTACTGGAAGATATGACAATTATTTTTGATCTGATGGGACTGGTTGTGGTTGCTTTACTTGTCTTGCTGGCATATCACTGGTACAAGCTGGTGGATTCCGCGCTTGAGCACAAAGTCAGGAAAGATGCGCCAGAGCTTCAAAAATAGCTTATTTTCGTGTTATCACTATTACCGCACTTCCAACTTCAAGGACGTCCACTGCTTTCCCTCTTAAGAGTCTCTCCTTTTCGACCGTGAAACAGGAACTATCAAGAGTTACGTTTTCACCATCCACGGTAAGCTCAATGCTACCTGAGACAGCTTTGTTCGGGTCAGCGCCGATAAGCGCTTCCGCAATTGCTTTTGCCCTGCTCCTGTACGTTTTTCCAAGGACTTTCATATTCGGCTTGAGCGCAGTTGGCACTGTTTCAAAGTCCGGGGTCCCTGTTTTGAGCGAGACCCCGGAATTTGCCGCGCCTGCGATATCAGACACATCTTCCAGGGACGAATATATCTCGATACCTGCAAGTTGTGCATTCAGCGCCATGCCGCGCTCGGATTTGTAGCGGCGAATGGCGGCAGTGATCTCTTTTATCGATTCACCCGCAGCCTCGACCCGGGCATCTATTAGCGACTCATCCGCCTGCGGCCATTGTGCAAGGTGCACGCTTTCCGGTTTTAGATGCGAATATATTTCTTCTGAAAAATACGGTAAGAACGGCGCGAGCAGCCGCGAAAGCGTATCAATAGTAACGAACAGTGTGTACTGCGCGGCTTTCTTTCCCTCTCCTTCCCCATATAATCTTGATTTTGCAAGTTCTATGTAATTATCTGCCAGTATCTCCCAGGCAAACCCGCGTATCGCTTTGAATGTCTCATCGAACTGGTAAGCGTCCATCTTCTCAGTGCATTCCTTAACCAGCCTGTTGAGCTTACTCATTAGCCACAGGTCGATGGGAGTAAATGGCGCAGGTTCATCAGATATATGGGGCATGGAAAATCGCACAATGCTCCACAACTTCTGCAAAAATCGCGACCCTGCGACCACGTCCTTCCATGAAAATATGATGTCAGAGCCGGTCGTGCCACCTATGGCAGCCCACTGCCTGAATGCATCAGCACCGTTCTTCTTGATGACCTCCTCAGGGACAATGAAGTTGTTGCGGGACTTGCTCATCTTGTGTCCGTCTTCGCCAAGTACCATGCCATTTAGAAGGATGGTATCCCAGGGTTTTGTATCAAGCAGGGCTTTTGACCGAAGGATTGTATAGAACGCCCATGTGCGAATAATATCATAACCCTGCGGGCGAAGCTGCGCCGGAAGGAGCAGCGGATGGTCGGAAAGCCATCCTGAAACGTGAAGGGCTGAGATGGATGAGTCCATCCATGTGTCAAGTACGTCCACTTCTCCCCTGAATTCAGTGGAACCGCATTCACATGCCTCAGGCGGTTTTTTCTGTGTAGGGTCAAGTGGCAGCCATTCCTCTTTTGCGACCTTTGTTTTCCCGCATTCTGCGCAGTACCATGCCGGGATGGGCGTTGCGAATATCCTCTGTCTTGAGATGCACCAGTCCCATTCCATCGTCCCTGTCCAGTTCTCAAGTCTTACTTTCATGTAATCAGGGACCCATGTGACCTCGTTCGCGGTGTTCAGGATGTCCTCTGCGACGATCTTAACGAACCACTGTCTCTCTGATAGTATTTCGATTGGGGTCTTGCAGCGCCAGCACAATCCCACGTTCTGGTCGAGTTTTTCCTGTTTGTAGAGGATGCCAGCAGTTTTCATGTCCTCTATTATGGCTTTCTTGCATTCAGCCGTGCTCATACCAGCGTATTTTCCTGCAATATCGGTCATTTTTCCTGTCTTGTCGATGGCTTTGCGAAGGGGGAGGCTGTGCTCGACCCACCATCTCACGTCCTGCTTGTCGCCGAAGGTGCATATCATCACAACTCCGGTACCGAATGTGGGATCGACGCTCTTATCGGCGATGACCCTGACATTGTGTCCGAAAACAGGCACTTTGACCTCTGTGTTCACATATTTGCCGTACCTGTTATCGTCCGGATTCACCGCTACCGCGACGCACGCGGCAAGAAGTTCAGGTCTTGAGGTGGCTATCTTGAGTATGTCGAAATTAAGGTAATTAAGAAGCGTGTCCCTTGCATCATATTCCACTTCTGCGAACGCGATAGCTGTTTCGCAGCGCGGGCACCAGTTTACGGGGTGGTTCTGCTGGTATACCCTGCCGTTCTTATACATCTGCACGAACGATGCCTGTGTCTTCCCGAAATAAGCTGGGTCCATAGTAATATACTCGTTGCTCCAGTCGATGGAGAAACCCAGGCGGCGAAGGCTCATTCGCATGCGTTCGATGTTCTTTGTGGTAAGCTCGACGCACATACGGCGGAACTCCTCGCGGGAGACCTGGCTCTTGGTTATGCCGTTCAGTTCTTCCACCTTGACTTCGGTAGGCAGCCCGTGGCAGTCCCAGCCCTCAGGGAACATCACATTGTAGCCCCGCATTCTCTTATAGCGCGCCACGAAATCGATATAACACCAGTTAAGCGCGTTGCCGATATGGAAATTCCCGGTGGGATATGGGGGGGGCGTATCGATTATGAACTGGGGTTTCTCAGAGTTCCAGTTAAAGTAATACATGGAGTCCTGCCAGGTATCCATCCATTTTTCTTCGATAGCGTTATGATCGTATTCTTTCGGGAGTTCCATAGTTCTGTTTCTGATAACTTACATTATTAATAGAATTATCGGTTTTTAAGGTATTAATCAAAGAGTTCGTTTTTAACCTGTATTCAATTCAGAAAGAGTCATGCAAAAATATATATAATCATACTCATCTTTATTCAGCAGTGGTACTGAATGGATCTACTTAAAAAAGCGAAAGGGTTTTTAGCTGACCCGGTCAAAGAGTTCGAAAACTCAAAAGAAGAGCCTCTGGAAGAGGCATTAAAGTATTATCTATTCATAGCAGCGGTTTTTTCCCTGCTTTCTGCAATAATGACGTTCATCATTTATTCGACCGTAAGTTCTATGGTGAACCAAAATCTGCCGATGCTTTCGCTACCATCCCGCGGTTTTTCAGAATTGTTCTCGGACTTTTTTATGTCTTTTATCCTGATGCTGATATGCGTTTTCATATGGGGTGCGCTCCTTCATGCTATGGCATATATCCTGGGCGGGAGATGGGAGATCTCAAGGACTATAAAAGTTGCAATGTACAGTTCCACACCGCTAATAATTATGGGCTGGATACCAATGCTGGGTATATTCGGATGGATATGGGTAGGCGCTCTCGACGTAGTCGGGCTCCACCAATATCAGGACCTCCCAGCAGGGAAAGCGATCGCGTCTGTGATGATACCGATCATACTGCTCATAATACTGGCAATAGCGCTTCTGGTAGTCGCAGTTACGATAATCGTCCCGATGGTAATGGAAGGAATTTCGGTTTGACCTGACTACTGTAGTGGGCGGTTTTTTCTGTTTTTTTTCTTTTTAGAAATCTTTATCGGTTAGGAAAGTATAATATTTTCACTGATAAATGAAACCGAGAAAAAGTCTTAAAAAAAGAGAGCAAAGAACCGAAAATGTTCTACAGGATAGAGCCCGGAACCCACGGGTTCAGCAGTGGCATGAGGGAGCCTCTTGAAATTGAAATGAGGCTCATGTTCCAGTGAAATGTCCTGAAGGTTCTTTAGACTTCCATGCTTTCCTTTGATTCAAATAATGGTATTTTCACAGCTGGATACCAGGACTGAAGGAATAGAAGCATGTGGTTTTTCATGAACACAGGCGCGGGCACGGATGCGAGCAACGCCAACACGATCAACGGGATCAATGCTATCAATCCATAAGGTATACATTAGATAGCTTTAATAACCATCGAATCGAGTATAGCGGGTCATAAGGGGCTGTGGCCTAGTCCGGCATGGCGACGGGCTCCAGCGGAAAACCGGAGTATATCCGGTGTGTTATGATGAGCAACGGGTCAACCGAGCGAACCGGACGCGGTAAGCAGTGAGGAACCGTTGGAGCACTGAACATGTGCTCGAACTTGCGCCTAAAACCTGGCGTTTTCGGAGAGACCCGTCGATCGTGAGTTCAAATCTCACCAGCCCCATTACAGGTATAAGATGAAAAAGATATATTCAGCCATTCTGGCATACATAATATTAGTTGCAATGGTATCGGGATGCATAAGCGGCACACCGCCGACCGAGAAAGCGAGTTACGTTGACGTAAGTGTCCAGCAGGGTAAAGAAATGATAGACCGCGGCGAGGTTTTCATCCTGGATGTGCGTACGCAGGAAGAATATGATGAAGATCATATCATGGGTTCGACCTTGATCCCGGTAGAGGAACTTGACATCAGGTTCAAAGAACTTCCGCGGGATAAGAAAATACTGGTATATTGCAGGTCGGGTCGCCGCAGCGTTACAGCAAGCGAGATCCTGGTAAAGAACGAGTTCACTCAGATATACAACATGAAGGGCGGAATAACTGAGTGGAAGAACGCAGGATATGAAGTAGTAAAATAAACATCATGTTTATTCATGCAAATAAGTTATATAAACAGAAACGATGTAAGTAGATGCATAGCATCTAAAGGGTGCGAGGAGGATCTAAAACAAATGACTGAAATAAAGAATTTTATATTACGGAAAAAGAATGGAAAAGAGGAAGGCGTATTTACAGGTCGCCAGCCGCGACAGGCTGCACTTAAGGCAGCGAACAGGATAGGGGGAACAAAGAGCGCGCCGGTAGAGCTCAGGCTCAGAGAGCGCGGAACAAAGAAAATCCACATATTCAAAGGCTGGAAACAAATAATCGCCGCTCCTAAGAACAAACCTGAATGGATGCCGGATAAGATCAACAAGCCATTCGTAAAGAAAGTCGGGATCGAGAAGCTGGATAAGCTTTAACTCTTTCCCTTTTTTTTAATCGTAATGGGTGTCAGGTCTTTCATGTCCAATTATACACCCATGCGAATTTTCCGCTATACTTTTATTATGTGAGCTCAAGTATCTGAGCAGTCCTGAGACATATGTATCATCTTTTAATAGTGATATTTAATGTCTTCCAGTCCTCATCAAAGCCATGAAGCGCCCCGACCGAGCCTGTTATCATGCCTGTAAGAATCTTTCTCACAAAATCGTTCATCGGGATGTTTTTCCCGTCCACTTCAAGAATAATGTCTGCTTCGTTCATAAAAAATGCCTCGGTTTAACTATGACGTAAACTCATAATAGCTTTGCTATTCGTCTTTATTCATCAAAAAAAAGGGAGGTGGATCAGAAAGTAGCCAGTTCTCCCCTTGTGATCATCTCTGTGATCTTTGTGATATCTGCGAGCCATTTGTCTATGATGGCTTCAGACTCTGATTTTATGGTATTCATATTCGCGCCGTCCTGGGGTATAACCTGCGCGCTTGCGATCAGCGGATGATCTATTGGCTGTCCGATCTGGGAAAGGATACGGATATAAACGTCCTCGATCCCTGAAACGTTCTTGGCAATGTCGTTGGCTATCTGGTTGGAGAGAAGGTTGTACAGCTTGCCAACGTGGTTTATTGGGTTCTTTCCGCTTGTGGCTTCCATGCTCATGGGTCTGTTCGGGGTAATAAGACCGTTGCACCTGTTACCGCGACCTACCGAGCCGTCGTCGCCCATTTCTGCAGAAGTCCCGGTGACTGTGAGGTAAACTGAGCCAGTTTCTTCATCGTCCCCAGTATTCACAAAGACCTCTACTTCGCGATCTGTATATTTGCCGGAAAGGTCGAGTATTTTTCCTTTGAGTTCGTCTTTTATTGAGAAGTAATGGTTCTGGTCATTAACATGCTTCCCTATCATGGCACAGGCGACAGTAAGTGTTATTTTCTCATTCTTCCTCATGCCCATGACCTTGATATCAGTGCCAATGGCCGGAATGTCCTTCTTGAAATTCAGTACCATCTGGCGCTCGGTATTGTATACTATCTGCTCGACCTGGGAGAGGGGAGCATGTCCAACCCCGAATGAAGTATCGTTAGACATCGGGGCTTTTCCCCGCTTGAAAACGCTCTGGAGATCCGTCGACCCGACCCCGAGTTTGCAGTCGATGATGACATCGTGCTCTGGGTCGATATCAGGAAGTGTGGTCTTCAGGTACTGTTTTGCAGATCTTACCGCCACAGTATCAGTAGGGATCTTTTTATCCTGGAATTCTTTCGTGGCCCTTCCCACAAGAAGCACATAAATAGGTGAGATCAATTCCCCACCGCCGTATTCAGGATGCGAGCGCCCTGCTACGACCTCGACCTGGTCGGTATTGTGATGGAGCACAGTTCCGAATTTTTTGATATATTCGTTGCAAAGCCCCCGGCTTACTGCTTCTGCAAAGCCGTCAGCCATACTGTCCGGGTGTCCGACCCCTTTTCGTTCAACGATCTCTATCTCCTGTTTTTCGATAGGAGTCTGCGTGATTTTCTCAACACGTATGTTTCGTGCCATTTAATTACCTCGATGTTTTCATCCATTGATGATATAAGGTATTTAAAATCTTTCGGTTTGGGCATCTGAGGTATAAAAGGTTATTTCTTCTACATATCAAGAAAGTGTTTATAAATCTGAATACTGCATAAGAATACTGATGAAAGCGATACTTTTTGATCCTTTTTCCGGTGCTTCAGGCGATATGACCACAGCATGTCTTATCGACCTGGGGGCAGATGCAGATAAGGTTAAGGATGCTATGGAAATTGCCGCAGATGTTGAGGTCAAAGTTACCAGAACAAACAAAAAAGGTATCGCTGCAACCGCGGTCAATGTTTCCACGAAAAAAGACGGGAGCCTGAAACTTTCTGAGATCATCGGGCGTATCGGTTCCCTCTCGCTTCCAGATGAGGTCATCTCGGATGCGGTCTCGGTCTTTAACATCCTTGGCAAAGCGGAGTCAAAAGTGCATGGCGTACCGATCGAAAAACTCCATTTCCATGAACTCGGGCAGGAGGATGCGATCGCTGATATCGTGGGAGCGTGCGCTGCATTTCATGACCTCGGTCTTAAGGATCACAGGATTTACTGCACCCCCATATCTGTGGGTGAGGGATTCATCGAGTTCTCGCACGGAAAATTCCCTGTGCCTGCGCCTGCTGCGCTTGAGATCTTAAAGGAATATTCTTTGCCCTGGAAGCCTGGTCCAGTTGAAGGTGAATTGCTCACACCCACCGGCGCGGCTCTGCTTGCTCATTTCGTGAAGGAGAAGGGCGCATGTCCCTGTATGACATCAAAAAGGATAGGCTACGGGGCAGGAAGCATGGACAGCGCTGTTCCCAATGTCCTGCGGGTGATCGAAGGGGAAATTGATGAAGCCCTTATCTCAGACAGCATAGAGATGCTTGAGACGAATGTTGACGATGTAACAGGTCAGGTGCTGGGGAACCTGATAGATGAGCTTCTTGCAAAAGGTGCAAGGGACGTATCCATTATACCTGCCACCATGAAAAAAGGGCGAAGCGGCAGCATCATTCAGGTGATAGCAAAGCCTGAGGATTCAGATGCTCTT
>JAHIHJ010000394.1 GCA_018899795.1 Methanobacteriota archaeon | reverse complement strand
CGCACGCTCTCCCAGGCCGTTTATCGTGACCTGCACCTGGCTTGCTCCCGCTTCCACGGCTGCGAGGCTGTTGGCGACAGCAAGACCGAAGTCGTTGTGGCAATGTACATCAATAGGGATCTTCACGTTCTTTGCGATCTCCTCGATCAGTTTATACATGGCAGAAGGCACTATCACGCCCACGGTGTCAGGGACATTGATAATATCGCAGTGGGCTTCCTCAACGCATTTATAAATATTTATTAGATAATCCATATCAGTCCTCGTGGCGTCCATTGCTGAGAACATGCATTTTGCGCCGTGGTCTTTGATATAATCGACTGCGTCCACAGCCATTTTAAGCACTTCATCCCTGCTCTTCTTTATGGTGGATATCCTCTGGATATCGGATGTGGAGACAAAGGTATGCACCATGTCCACGCCGCAGTCAAGGCATTTGTCAATGTCTGATTTTATCACTCTTGACAGCCCGCATACCTGCAAGCTTAACCCTGCGTCAGCTATTCTCTTCACAGATGCCTTCTCCCCGTCAGATGACATGGGAAAGCCAGCTTCGATGATATCCACACCAAGCTTATCAAGCTGCTGTGCGATGAGAAGTTTTTCATCCGTTGTGAGAGAGACACCCGGTGTCTGTTCTCCGTCGCGGAGCGTGGTATCAAAAATGCTTATTTTCTTGTTCCTTAGCGATTCAATAACGTAAAAGACGATCCCTCGCGTTTATCATATTTATCGTCTCTTCATTCGCTTTAAGGTATAAAGGCTTTTTTATGCTTTGCTATGGCACATTTGATAATAGGTGCAGGAAGTGAACTTACACATTCTGACATTGGAATTGAGCAGATTACAATATATCTGCATACCTCTATTTACAGGTCTGGGCTGGCGCCAGTCAATGCCTTCAGGCTCGCCTTCCCTAACTGGCATGTTTTTCTCTCTGAACAGGTTTATGGAATTGTTTTTCATTACCTGCCTGTCAAAGAATGCCATGATCAGGGAGATTTTTGGGTGTAGCGAGCTATTCATTTGAACATAATACAACCTGTATCCATATATATACACCGAGAGTTTTAACGGTTTATTTGAGTTTTTGAGTTATTATGTTAGTTTTAATTGTTTACAATTGTTTATAAATTTATTATTTTAGAAAAAAATGATTATTACAGCTTTAAAAATCAATAAAACCCATATTGTAGTTTATAATATGGCGCAAAGATAAAATTTTACCTGTATCCGTACTCCCTTTTCGCTTTCATCAAATCCCCTATTTTTGTAGAAGTCAGGAGTTCAAAAACGATCAGCAGCAAGAACATGATAAAAAGAGTGAACGCCGCGGCATGCGCGCCTTTAATGACCGCGATGACAGCAGCGATAAGCGGCGCAGCAACCGTCCCGAGCACACCAGACAGGTGCATGAGCGCCCTCTGTTTGCCCGAAGCCTTCAGATATGAGACCTGGTCTATCCGAAGGGTAGGCTCAACCTTCGCAGGTCCGTTGAGATAATAATGCGTGTACCTGATGCCAAAAAGTGCGCCAGTTAAATAATGTGCAAGCGGGTGCAGGGTTGTCATCAGCGCAAAGGCGCTAATGTAGAGTATCCATTCTGAGTTGATAAGGAAAACCATGGCAAGGACAGCGATCGTAGCAGCGCCCTCGAGCAGATTCCCCAGGGGCACGCCCAGAGTGAACCGCACCGTTTCACTGAACCTTTTCCGGCTTAGCTCTTCAAGCTCTTCCAGCAAACTGTCATCGTTTATCTTTTCTCTCTTTATACTATCGACAACTTCGCGAAATACCTTCACGCTGTAGTTTGTTTTTAGAGCGTTGATATTATTTTTTAACTCTTCATACCTCATTAAATTCTCATCTCCATTGGCTTTTCATGCCTCATGAACCACTCGCGCTGCGCCAGTGGAGAGGGGGGTTAATTTTTCGTATTTTCTGAATTGATCATAAAAGGGTGTTAATTTCAATTTGAAGGTTTGAGCGCCTGTATGTTCTAACCACCCGATATGTTCTGCTTTTTTCACGAATATAAGTTCTTGTTCCCATGGAGCAAACCATTCCCTAAATTCTCTTTCATTAAGATCGAGAGTCATCGTGATTATCCATTAACCCCTTACAGTTATTACAATATCCCTGCTCTCAAGCACCTTCCCGTCGTATATCACCTGGGCACGGGTCTGGTATTTCATCTCCTTCCCTGCTGCCAGATATGCTTTGAAATCCACTATCTTGAAACCCGAATCTTCTCCAGGCCGCAGCGCGCCCAGATCGTAACTCCCGCTCTCGTTGCTGAACTTCACGTATTGCTTATCAGATGAGTTCAGGTTGAAGCGGACGAATGGATGAATGACAGAGTTGCCGTTATTGGTAACGCGCACCATTACCTGTGCGTTCTCCCCGCTTTTCACTGTCACGTCCTGCGGTTTAATATCAAAGGTTGAACTGGCTGATGGAATATTGTCTTTGGATAAACATCCAGCAAAAAGGATCGATGCTATAAGGAGCAGAACAACTGCTATTTTAGTTGTCATTTACCCTCCTCAGGTGTTCGCAGTTCCCTGCCACGATCTTCTCAAGTTTCCCTTCACCCGTCTCAAGGATAAGCGCGCCTTCGCTGTCCACCCCGATAGCTTCACCGTATATGCTTCGCGCCTGTGTCGTGATCTTTACCCACTCACCGATAGTTGCAGACATAATTCTCCACTCTTCCATAATGGACGAAAACCCCTCTTTCTGGAATTTCAGGTAAAGAACCTCAAGCTCTGAAAGCAGCCTCTGCACGAACTCAACGCGGTTAATATCATGTCCAAGCTCGTTTTTAAGCGATGTGGAACTGTCCCTGATATCCCCTGGGAATGTTTCCATATCCACATTGGCATCTATGCCCATCCCAACCACAACATATTGTATCGAGTCCATTTCAGCCCCGATCTCAGTAAGTATGCCGCATACCTTCTTACCATTTATGAGCACATCGTTAGGCCATTTTATTTTTGCGGGAAGCCCGTAGCTGCGGATCGTCTTTGCAACAGCCACACCTGCTAGAAGCGTTATTCTCGGAGCATGCTGCGGCTGCATCCTGGGTTTGAGCACCACAGAGAGCCATATCCCGCCTTCAGGAGATAGCCATTTCCGCCCCAACCGTCCGCGCCCTCCGGTCTGGGCTTCAGCTATGACCACAACCCCCTCGTCGACCGAACCTGCCATCTCACGGGCAAGTATGTTCGTGCTTTCAGTTTCCTTGAAATAGTGGATGTTCTTCCCTATCACACGGGTCTTTAGCCCTGCTTTTATTTCTGCCTGGGTAAGTACATCTGGCGACCCTGCGAGCATGTACCCCTCCTTTGTTGACGATTCTATCATATATCCTTCATCTTTATTCAATATAAGATTCTCAAGTATCTTATCTTTTATTGTGCCTTTTTTTTCTCTGACACTCATTTCCTCTCACCGGCGCTAATATAAGCCCCGACGGCAGCAGTGATCGCTGCAACCTTCTTATCTTCCACGCCAAGAGCAGAAGCCAGGGTGGCTCCCTTCTCTTTTTCAGATTCTATCACCTTTTCCACATCTGCGATTATGTTGTGGTCATCGATGAAATGCGTGGTCAGCTCACCCCTCTTGAAATATTCGTTGTTCATCACAGCCTTGTGGAATGGTATGTTGGTAGTCACGCCTACTATGATATATTCATACAAAGCCCGTTTCATGCGAGGGATAGCCTCGCTCCTGTCCCTTCCCCATACCGTGAGCTTTGAAATCAGTGAATCGTAATAAGGAGTTATGGTATATCCTGTATGCACACCGCTGTCCACCCTGACGCCAGGACCTCCGGGAGAACGATATCTCCTGATCTTTCCGGGTGATGGAGTAAAGTTGTTCAAAGGGTCTTCTGCATTGATGCGGCATTCGATCGCCCAACCTCGCTGCTGGATATCTTCCTGTCTGTCGGTCAATTTCTCACCGGACGCCACGGTCAATTGCTCTTTAACAATGGAGATCCCTGTTACTACCTCAGTTATAGGGTGCTCGACCTGGAGCCTTGTGTTCATCTCAAGAAAATAATAGTCACCT
>JAHIHJ010000393.1 GCA_018899795.1 Methanobacteriota archaeon | reverse complement strand
TTGCCTTATCACATGTGGAAATGATTTCCGCTTTTTTTTGTTGTTCGGGGAGGGGGGGAAGGGGGATTTGAATTGCGGATAAAGTATCTCTGGTTATTCCTTGTATTGAAGTTCCTTGATTTTGACTTTGTAAAGTAGATTGATTTAAATTAAAATATCTATAAAGATATTCAGTAAGTAACTCTTCATTCTTGACATAAATTCCAGTGAAATCTTGACTTATTGCTATATCAAATGGAGCGATTGCTACCTTACCGACACCAGTTCTTGATACAAGCAAGAGGTTTCCCTTTTCAATAACATTTGTTGAACTATTTTTTACTGCGTCACTTGTAATATATCTTCTAATTACAGAAACTTCTTGATTCAAAATATCGGCTCCTGTTATCCAAGGAATATTGCCATTCCAATAATTTTCAAATCGTCTTGAAGGTGTCCCACCATTTACAAATTTCATAACTATTTTCCCCAGTGTCTTCACATCCCAATCCACTGGAATAATCCCCACATTCGTCTCTTTATACCCTTCAGGAACTTCCCCTTTTCTTATTTTCTCAATCCGTTCCCTGATTTCCTGTTTCATTCACTTTCCCCCTGCAACAATCTTTTCTTATGCTTTTCTTCTATCTCTTTTATGCTTTTTTCAGGCAATTCGAGATCTTCGGGCATTGTTCCGCCAAGCTCTTTTATAGTCTGCCTAACTTTTTTGCCTACAACAAAGTGGGTCTCGTTGGCGATCTCTTTTCCCCTGATATTTTCGCGCCTTAATTTATCATCAGTCTGGGTTGCCCTGAACAGGTTGGCTGCAAGCTCTGTGCTTCCCATATGATCCAGGATTTTCTGGTTTTTATCAAGCCTTTTTCTTTTATGTATGTCTTTAACTCCAAGCCCCTTGTATAATCCCTGATAGCCTTTATTTTGAAATATTGCATAATCTTTAGGATTGTCAATGCCCGACATATTCGCAGCTTCCGCAAGGGATTTATTATGATTCTTCAATTCATTTCGAATCGCAAACCGTTTTTGGTCTTCTATAAACGTTTCATCATTTTCCCGCTCCCTGGTCTTTACAGCAAAATATGTCTGACCCAGAGCAATTATTTTCTTCCTGGGATCTCCGTTTTGCACAATAAGATAACAGGCATAACGTGATAACATAATGTCATCAATGCTTCTTTTTGCTTCAGAGCCTATCTCAACCATTTTGCTGACGTCAGCAAAATGGTCTCCGATATCGTTTTTTGCGTTTTTGCAGGATTCCTTTGCCTTCTCGACTACCGTAAGGAAATTACGCCATTGTTCATATTCAAGAATATCTTTTAAATCACGCGCATACCAGAATTCAATACCCTCTTGCGTGTGTTGTTTTGCCTTTTCAAAATCGTCTTTTGAATATTGTTCTATATCTGGCATTTAAAATCACCTACAACCTGGAGTGATAAAAAAGAATTCATACCGCACTAATAAATTAGTTCTATTTTTGTTACATGGAAAAAAGACAAAAAATGATAAAATATGTGTCACAAAATAAAAATTATCTGCGCGAATCTGCGAAATCTGCGGATTATCCGGCGATTTTATCCACAGATTTCGCAGATTTTCACAGATTGAAAAAAATGCCTGAAAAGTGCTCATTTTCATAACCCCACCTACAACCCCAGTTCATCAAGTTGCTTCTGCATCTTAACCTCAACTTCTGCAAGCTCTAGTTTGATGTTTGCGATATTTTCCTTGACTGCATCCATGTCAACAGGCTTTTCCTCTTCAAATGTGTCCACATATCTTGGGATATTCAGGTTGTATTCATTTTCCTTGATTTCATCTGGTGAGGCGACATGCGCAAACCTGTCAATATCTTCATATTTATCATAAGCATCAACAATTCGTTGAATGTCCTCTTCCCTCAAGTTGTTCTGGTTCGTTCCCTTTTCATAGTGCCCTTCATTTGAAGCATCAATGAATATTATCTCCCTTCTGCTTCGGTTTTTCCTGAACACCAGTATGCATGCAGGAATTCCGGTTCCAAAAAATAAGTTAGCCGGAAGCCCGATTACAGCATCAAGCAAGTTCATATCAATTATCTGCTTTCTGATCTTTCCTTCTGTTGCACCCCTAAAAAGCACACCATGGGGAAGGACAATCCCCATCCTTCCTCCTTCTGCAAGCGAGTAAAGCATGTGCTGGACAAAGGCATAATCCCCTTTTGATTTTGGGGGAACACCCCACTCAAATCTTCTGTATGGGTCAAGCGAGGCTTCCATTGTAAAGTCCCTATCATCTCCGCTTCCTGCAAAGCCCATAGCCCATTTGTCAAGACTAAATGGCGGATTGGCAACTATCACCTGAAACTTCATCAACTGTCCATCTTCTAAGAACAATGGATTTGAAAGCGTGTCTCCCCATGCGATGTTTGCATCATCGAACTTATGCAAGAACATATTCATCCTGCAAAGTGAATGAGTTTGCCCGTTTCTCTCCTGCCCATAAATTGCGACCTTTCCACCTGGAACTTTTTTTGCAGTTCTAATTACCAGTGATCCTGATCCGATCGTTGCATCATATATACGATCATTCTCTTTTGGCTTTACAAGCCTCGAAACTAATTCAGAGACTTCTGATGGCGTGAAAAACTCCCCACCTTTCTTCCCTGCATCAGATGCGAATTTGCCGATCATATACTCATACGCATCGCCGATGACATCTGCGTTTCCAACACTTGTTGGTCTCAAGTCAAGATCTTTGAAATCTTCAAAAAGGTGCTTTAACATGCTGTTTCGATCTTTGGTTTGTCCAAGAATTGCTTCAGAGTTGAAATCTATATTTCTAAATACTCCCCTCAGTTTCATCTTGTTTTCTTCTTCTATATGCTCCAAAGCCTTATTGATAACTTCGCCGACATTTGATTCGTTTCTTTTACTGTAAATATAATCGAATGTTGATTTTTCGTCTAATACAAACCGATCTCTGGCTAAAGCACGCTGTATCCTCTCTGTGTCTCCTTCGTACTGTTTGTCATAGTCTTCCAGATGTTCTTTATATGTATCAGACAGATACTTTACGAACAACATGACCAGAATATAGTCTTTGTAGATCGATGAGTCGATTTTTCCCCTAAATGTGTCACATGCTCTCCATAAGATATTTGAAATAGTTGTCTTTGATGTTTTCGCTTCCATAGTTAGTTCTCCATTATGATTTTATTTATGGTGGCTTTTGCAAGTTTATCTTTTTCTTCCATTAAATGAGACATTAATATTTTTTCCTTCACTTGAAGTTGATTGAGTTCAACAATTTTCTTTTGCATCTCCAGTGTCTTTTCAGGAATATCTACATCCCTCAGATGAGTTGTTTTAATCAAAGGTATTGTCGTGCTGATTGCTGATTTGAAGAACTTTTTTCCAATAATTTCCGAATTTAAAAATAATGCAATAAATTCTGGAATGAATTTTTGTTCTTTTAACCGAATTATGGCAAAATTAGAAGGTATAACCAATCCTTCCTGCATATCATTTATGCAAATTGCTGTGTATGGGGTTGTCAACCGAATGATAACATCTCCCTTATTTGTGAGGTACTTTTTTTCGAGTTTTTCTTTGGAGAAGAATATATCTAACTCGTGCTCATTGAGCACTCCCTGAGGTTCAAAACTTTTCAGGGTTAACATATAATACTTATGTGAATCCTTATCTTTTGCATCAGCCCTTTTCCTCACAAGGACGAGACCTGTTTGCACTTCAGAGATGTTTATTAGGTCCATTTTAAATCAGTTCTCTTTTGGTTAGTACAGTTTTATATGGTTTATACATTAAATAGTTTTCGCTTATTTTTGTACTAATTAAAAAGGAACATAACTACCTAATTTTTTTTGGAAATTTGCAAAAACTATTTCCCCCACCCCGTTTATATCAATCTACAATAAAGAATTAAAACCCTGAGCTGATGGTACCATGCAAGAGCACACAGGAACACAAAACCGCTGCGATAACTTCGCCTCTCGCCTCATCTTCGAAAAATCCAGAAAGAACACATTCCAGAAATGCCCCCACCTCCCCGATGCCCTCGCCCGCTCAACACTTGCCATTCCTGAACTATCAGAGCCTGAAGTGATCCGCCACTACACCGCCCTCTCAAAGCTCAACTTCGGCATGGACACAGGAATGTACCCTCTGGGCTCCTGCACCATGAAGTACAATCCCAGGTTCACAGAATACCTTGCAGCGCTTCCTCAGAACATGGTGCATCCGTATCAGGACGAAACCACGATCCAGGGTTCCCTGAAAATAATGTACATGCTGAAGAGGCACTTAATGAACATCTGCGGCATGGACGACTTCTCGCTCCAGCCTGCGGCAGGGGCGCATGGCGAGTTCACCGCAATGGCAATAATAAAAGCCTGGTTCGAAAGAAAGAACGAAGACAGGAACGAGGTCATTGTGCCCGATTCTGCGCACGGGACAAATCCCAAGAGCGCAGCCATGGCTGGTTTTGATGTGGTGGAGATACCATCGGATGAAGATGGTTATGTCGACCATAAGATCCTCAGGGAAGCGGTCTCCGAAAAAACTGCGGCTTTAATGCTCACAAATCCAAATACCCTCGGTCTCTTTGAAAAAGACATACCGGAAATAGCCAGGATAGTCCATGACGCAGGGGGCTTGCTGTTCTATGACGGCGCCAACCTGAACGGCATTGTTGGAAGGGTGCGCCCCGGAGATATGGGGTTTGACTGCATGAGCCTGAACCTCCACAAGACCTTTGCTGCGCCCCACGGAGGGGGCGGTCCGGGAAGCGGTCCCACTGGAGTGAAAAAACATCTCGCCGATCTTTTACCTGCGCCCACAGTTGAATTTGACGGGAAGAAGTATTATCTTGATCATGACCGCCCCCATACGATAGGGAAAGTCCACCAGTTCTACGGCAACTATCTTGCCATCCTCAGGTCACTTGGCTATATTCTGAGACTTGGCTCTCCAGGTCTTAAGCGCGTCTCGGATTTCGCGGTACTTAACTCCAACTACATGGTCTCAAGGCTTTCAAAAGCTTATGAGATCAAAAACCCCAAAACCCCGCGGAAACATGAGGCAGCATTCAGCGCCGCGCGTCAGAAAAAACATGATGTCACTGCGCTTGATATCGCAAAACGGCTCATGGACTACGGTGTTCACCCGCCTACGATATATTTCCCACTCATCGTTAAGGAGGCGCTGATGATCGAGCCCACAGAGACAGAATCAAAGGGATCTATTGATAATTACTGTGATGCATTGCTCAGGATAAATGAGGAGGCGGAGAAAGACCCCCAGATCGTGAAGACCGCGCCGCACAGCACTGTTGTCGGGCGGCTTGATGATGTTTTTGCTGCGAGGAAGATGATACTGCGGTGGAGCTCGGCTGAAGAGAAAAACCGTGAGATAGAACGCGGATTGCGCGGATAAGCGCGGATTTCGTATTCGTGTATATCCGTTTGATCCGCGTCATCCGTGTTCTACGTCGTGGAAAACCTGCGTTTGTAAATACAACATCATTTCCCTGAAGTGGGTCATGCTGTTATCGTTAAATTTGAGTTCCTGCCATCAAAGGTAATTGAATATTCATCCATAACATTCCGTCCAATCAGAACATCTCCCTCATCCTGATAGAAAGCAATGATCTCCCTGTGTTCATTGTCTATATAATCGAAAGATGCTTTTTCAGGCATATTTCCTTAGCCTGACAGTAGCTGGATTTCTACCTACCCTGCGCATGAAGAGCCTGTGACCCGGTCGCTTTTTCCTGGCTTCGAGATCGACATTGCCAATGTTTTCACCAACAGAAGCGAGGTTATTCTCTTCAACATCTATGGCAATAATTTTTCCACTGTACAGGTTCTCCCATTCTTCCCTGTGGGTTTCATATATCTGCTTTGCTTTCTCATCAATCATGCTGGCGTCTGTCATCTAATCCATCTCTTTGACTTGATTATATGTTCTGATGCTTAATAATCCTTCCTTGTTATTTTGCGTAAACCCTGTTATCCTGCCGAAAAGATACTCCCTGTGCGAGTTTGTATGAATATGTATTGAGCTCGCTGTTTGCGTTGTTCGGTTTTTGATGTAAAAAGGTTGCTTGGAAGCATATCGGCGCCGGAATTTTTATGTATTTAATGTAATATTATTTAACTCTTGTATTAAAATACCCATTACCATAAGGATTATACCCTCCCATGCTTATATTATCCATGTGATTTGAAATGGAAGATGTTAAGGGTTATGATTTGACCAAAAAGGGTTTAACAATTCACCGCAGCCTGTTAGAAAGTGCCGGGTTGGGATCCGATATAGACGTATTTGCAAAAGACCATACAATTATTGTAAAATCCAGGTCAATGACTGACAGGGTTCGAGGAATCGTTAAAAATACGCCTCTGACAGTCGAAAAACTGGATGAATTATATCATAACTAACGATTCCGATTTTGAACGAGTAGAGTCCTTAACCATCTACAAGCCAGAAATAGCTTCAATTTGAGATTGTTACAATCTATGAAGATCGGCTTCATAATAAATCCAATATCAGGAATGGGCGGCAGGGTCGGGCTCAAAGGCACTGATAACCTTGCAGAGCTTGCTGCAAGCCTTGGAGGGGAACCTGTAAGTCTGGTAAGGGCAGAGCAGGCGCTTCACAGCATTGAAGAAGAAGATGATTTGTTCTTCCTGACATGCTCAGGTATTATGGGCGAAAACGTGCTTGAAAAAACGCGATTCTCATACGAAGTCATCTACTATGCTCCTGAAAGAACGACCGCAGAAGACACAAAGAAAGCTGCGCTAAAGATGCTCGGATCGGGCTGCGACCTCTTGCTATTCTCAGGAGGTGACGGGACAGCAGGCGATATTGTTTCTGCAGTGGATAAAAAGATCCCTGTTCTTGGTATCCCCGCAGGTGTGAAAATATTCTCACCCGTTTTTTGCATCACACCTGAGGAGTGCGGAAGGATAGTCTCCACATTTACCGAGACTTCTGTAAGAGATGTGCTTGATATAGACGAAGAAGCTTACCGGAATAATGAACTGAATGTCAGGATAAAAGGCGAAGTCCTTGTACCTGTCAGCCCCGGTGTACAGAGCGGAAAAGCGACATCTGGTTCTGTAGATGCCAAGATAGAGATCGCAGAGCGTATAATAGACGACCACAGGGCTCATGGGAAAGATGTTCTGTACATAATAGGACCGGGGACAACCACGATGGAAGTAAAGAAAAAGATGGGTATCGATGGGACGCTGCTTGGAGTGGATGCTGTCAGGAACGGGAATTTTGTCAAAAAGGATGCATCTGAAAAACATCTTCTTGATGCGCTTCATAAATTCGATGGAAAAGTCGCTATCATAGTAAGCCCGATAGGCAGCCAGGGTTTCATCTTCGGAAGAGGGAACCAGCAGATAAGTCCCGAAGTTATAAAGAGGGCGGATGAGATCATGGTAATAGCTTCACCGGACAAACTTGAATTTACACCTGCCCTGCATGTTGATACAGGAGACCCTGAACTTGATAAGAAGTTAAGAGGGTATGTAAAAGTCCTGAGCGGGTATCATGATTTTAAAATGATGAAAGTAGTTTAAGATAGTGCAGGTTCGGAATCTATTTATCCCCTGAAACCAGATGAAAAGAATACATGATTTTCCAATCAAAACAAAAGGTCAAAGAAGGAAAGGTAGTAAAAGTGGAAGTTGACTGCGATGAACTCATCAGGAAGGTCAGGATCACAGGCGATTTTTTCCTTCATCCCGAAGATATCCTGGAAGAAATAGAAAAAAGTATGGTTGGTCTTGTTAGAAATGCTGATGAAGAAACAATTACTTCTAATATTCTGAAGGTGACAGCAGACAGGGATGTCCAGATGATAGGCATAAGCCCGGACTCCATTGCCCTATTGATAAAGGAGGCGCTGGGATGAAATGGAGGGTCGTTGAACTTGAAACCCATGACGCTTATCTCAACATGGCTCTTGACGAAGCGATAAGCGAAGGCATAATGAACGGGTCATCCCCGCCCACAATAAGGTTCTATACATGGAAGCCTGGCGCAGTTTCCATCGGCTGCTTCCAGAGCATGAAAGATGAAGTAAATCTCCAGACGTGCAGGGAACTCGGCGTGGACTGCATCAGGCGGTGGACAGGCGGAGGGGCCGTATACCACGATCCAAAAGGAGAGATAACCTACAGCCTGATAGCGCCCGCCAGTTCATTCCCGAAGAATATTATCAAATCGTATGAAGTGATATGCGGTTGGATTGTTGATGGTCTCAAAACACTTGGGATCGATGCAGAATTCAGCCCCGTGAATGACATTATCGTAAAGGGAAAAAAAATCTCAGGCAGCGCCCAGACCCGAAGAGGTGGTGTCCTTCTCCAGCACGGGACGATACTTTACGACCTCGATCTTGCCACAATGTTCGGAGTATTGAATGTCAGCAAGCAGAAGATCACAGATAAAATGATTTTGAGCGCACAGGAGAGGGTCACAAGCATTTCAGCACACAGGAATGTAGATAAAATAGATGTTTATAAAGCTCTCGTCAAAGCTTTTATTGATGGCAAGGACTATGAATTAGGTACATGGAGCAGGGATGAGCTTGCAAGAGCCAGGGAGCTTTCTGAGAAGAAATATAAAAGCGAGGAATGGATTTATTTGAGATGATAATAATTGCAACGTTCTTAGAAGATAACAAACCGCGGATAAACGCAGATGAACGCGGATAACAACCATCTGCGTTTATCTGCGTTCATCTGCGGTTAATATATTACGGAAATTTAAAAATTATGCTATAGGATTAGAAAAATATGCATATGACAAAACCCTTATGGCTAAAAGTTAGACCTCCGACCGGAATAAAGTTCCAGAGGCTGCAAAAGGCGCTGAATGACAATCATTTGAACACTGTATGCCAGAGCGCAAATTGTCCTAACGTGGGGGAATGCTGGACAAGAGGCACCGCCACCTTCATGATAATGGGTTCGATATGTACCAGGAACTGCAGGTTCTGTGCCGTGGAAAAAGGGAGAGAGGGAGAACCTCTCGACCCAATAGAGCCTGAAAGGATCGCCGCAGCTGTAAATGAGACAGAGTTGAGGCATGTTGTACTTACATCAGTGGACAGGGATGATCTCAAAGACGGCGGCGCCGGACATTTTGCAGATTGTATCCGGGCGCTTAAATGTCTTGACAGGGATATATCTATAGAGGCGCTTATTCCTGATTTTCAGGGGGACACCCTGTGCCTGCAAAAGATAATTGAAGCAGGTCCTGATATTATTGCGCATAATATTGAGACGACCGAAGAATTTCAGGCTCTTGTAAGGGATAGAAGGGCAGGGTACAGTTTATCCCTGGAAGTGCTTGAACAAATAAAACAATTGTCTCCGATCATCCACACCAAATCTTCTCTGATGCTGGGGCTGGGGGAAACTGAAGTTATGATATTGAGAACCCTGACCGATCTTAAAAATGCGGGTGTTGACATCATTACCTTAGGCCAATACCTGAGACCCACGCGCCATCATCTTGAGGTTAAAGAGTATTTGCCTCCTGAGAAGTTCGAGTATTATAAAAAGAAGGCGCAGGATATGGGATTTCTGTATGTTGTCAGCGGACCACTTGTCAGGAGTTCGTATGATCCGGAAGAACATTTTTCAAAATATGCTTAATTACTTTTATTTTCGGGTTTCGTATTTCGGGCATCTCGCCCTTGCAAGGATAACCGATACCCCCTTCTTTCCAAGTTTCTCCTGCAGCATCTTTTTAATATCAATATCCTCTTGCATGTTCAATATTTCAGTATCCTTGATATAAGACCTGACAAGCCCCGTAAGGTCAGGCACCATCTGCCCACCTGTCATGGCAGCCACTTCGTTCTGCAGCACTATTACCACAAGTTCATGCTTGTTGTGGACTGCATTGATAAGTCCCGCGATCCCCGAATGAACGAACCCGAAATCTCCCACTATCGCAATGCCTTTCCTGTTAAAGCCGCATGCTGTCCCCACTGATGAACCAAGCGAGAACGCCGCATCAAGCAGTGACAGCGGAGGCGCAGATGTGAGTATGGAACACCCAAGGTCCCCGGCGACGGGAACGCCAAGCTCTTTTACGGCATTGTATAGAGGCAGGTATGGGCAATCCTCACATACCGGGTGCGTACCCCTTTCTGCTATCGCTTGCGGCGTAATAGTACGTTCAACTGTATCCTCACCGAAATTCTCAATAGCCTTCTGTATTTCACTCACTTCGACAAGTCCGTAAGGCATGTGCCCCGTGAGTTTTCCGAGAACATGATATGGAAGTTGTCTTTCGATAAAGGTTTCAGTCTCTTCAATAACAAGTACGCGATCATGCTCTTTTATGAAACGGTTGATAAGAGTAACCGGGAGGGGATTGACCACACCAAGAGAAAGATGTGAAACATTTTCCGGGATAACAGATTCGACAAGCGATGATGGAAAACCCGAAGAGATTATCCCGCTGTTCCCTCTATTTTTACAATAGTTAAGCGCTGAGCCTTCTGCATAACTGCACATTTTCGGGTAGGAATCCATGTGAAAACGCTGGTGCTTGCCAGGCATTGTAAGATTCCATATTTTCTTATCAAACGACGCAGAGGGTGTGGATCTACCTATTCTCTCAATATTGCCATAGCTTTTCAGGAGCCTGTCCGTGAGCCTGATTATTACAGGGGCTCTTGTGTTTTCAGACAGCAAAAAACCATCAGTGATGCTCTGGTAAAGCTCCTGCGGGGTCGAAGGGTCAAACACCGGAACTTCGGCTATAAGCCCGTAGAACCTTGAATCCTGCTCATTCTGTGATTTCTGTAACCCGGGGTCATCTCCTGCAAATATCACGACCCCTGCGCCTATCGTATGGGTTGTAGAACTTACAAGCGGGTCTGAAAGGATATTCATCCCGACATGCTTTGTTATAACTGCGCTGCGCTCACCGCTTACAGATGAGCCCAGGGCTATTTCAAGCGCCACCTTCTCATTCACAGACCACTCGTGCCTGATTAAGTCCTTGGACTTAAGTCCGGGGTCTTTGAGAGCTTCCATGAGCTCGGTTATCGGATAACCGGGTACTCCGGTTACTATTTTAACCCCGCTGTCGATAAGCCCGTAAGCTACAGCATCAAAGCCTTTCATAAAGCGACACCTTGATTTATTAACCGCAGATGAACGCAGATAAACGCAGATACAATATTAAGTGGTTCAACATATTTTTCAATTAACAATAGAAAAAATAAAAATTTCTTACGTATCATGTCTTAATTC
>JAHIHJ010000392.1 GCA_018899795.1 Methanobacteriota archaeon | reverse complement strand
CCTGGCTACAAATCTGCGTTCATCACACCGAAACCCTGCGGGTTCTCGACTCCGCACCCACGTATGCCCTGAAGGGTTACTTGACATTAGGACTAATCATGCCACAAAGCAGTATGGTGCAAAGACATATTATCCCGCAAATATAATGAATATCCTGAATGAAAAGAGAAATAAAAGATGAAAATGAGATCACCAGGATAAAAGCAATGATCCGCAAGTTGAGGTTATCATGAGGGACAGGACTCATTCAGAACAGGTAATTCGATGGGCAAAATATGTAAGATCTCATCCGCGCTCCGTGTGGATCAAAGAAGTGAAACCTCTCATAGACTCACAAATTATCATGGCAAACAATTTCTATGAGCGCCTTGCAAAAACGCAAGTCGGGATTGAAAAAATAAGAAAGCTGAGAGCTTTAAGATAAAATATAAATTATTTCAACAATGCTCCACATCATCATCCAACCCCAGAAATCCAAGCTCCTCGTCCTCCCCATCAAAGACAACGCAAAGGAGCCATCCTTCCAGGGAACCCTGATCCTCAAGCAAACCCCAAAAGGCGCGCGCGTCGGCAAATTCAGGATTAGGCAGGGCGTGAAGGAAGACTTCAGGGCGCCAGAGGAACTCATAGAACTCCTGCGCCTTGCTGACAAGATACTTATCGCAGAGGGGAATGAGGAGTCAGAGGCTGGATTCAAGGAACTCCTTACAGCGTATCAACTGGATTACGGATACACGAACCCCTGCCGCCTGTGTCTTGCTGTGGGGAGATTTACCCTGATGAACAACGTATCCATCCGTTTCCATAACGAGCATATCTGCGAGGAATGCGCAACAAAGGAACTGATGCGGGAAGCAAGATCGCTCAAGATCGGAAAGCACGGTCAGGAACGCCTTGTGAAGATATTGCTCGCAACAGGGAATCTTGATAAAGTGCTTGCCATGCTCAGTCCTGACAAACTGGATTCCGGGCTGACAAGATACGATACCATAGAAGCAAGCAAGGTCGAAAGCCACATCAGGGTAAAAGACCTGCCCCTTCATCCTGAACTCAAAAAGATACTTCTTACCCGCCTTGATGAACTGCTACCGGTACAAGCGCTCTCTGTGAAGGCGGGATTGCTTGATGGCAAGAACCAGCTCATAGTCTCTGCTACAGCTACGGGAAAAACGCTTGTCGGGGAGCTTGCAGGCATCCAGAACATCATTGGCGGCAGGGGAAAGATGCTCTATCTTGTCCCTCTTGTGGCGCTTGCCAACCAGAAGTACGGTGACTTCACAAAGCGGTATTCATCCGTTGGTCCCACGTCGCTGCGTGTGGGAACAAGCCGCATCAGAAAAGACTCAAGAGGCATTCGCACAACGCTTTCTTCAGACATTATCGTAGGTACGTATGAAGGACTGGACTTTGTTATCAGGTCTGGTAACAAAAGCTCGCTTGGTAATGTTGGCACTGTGGTAATAGACGAGGTGCACATGCTTGAGGATAAAGAGCGCGGGCACAGGCTTGATGGTCTTATCGCGCGCCTTAAGTTCATCGCCCCCAATGCGCAGTTCATCTATCTCTCAGCCACGGTGGGAAAACCGCAGTGGCTTGCCGACAAACTGAGCGCGGCTCTCATCGAGTTCGAGGAGAGACCCGTACCCATCGATCGCCACCTCATCTTCGCGCCAGAATACGAAAAGAAGCGGCTGATCGAAAAGCTTGCGCACCAGGAGTATGAAAAGCAGTCCTCCAAAGGCTTCAGGGGGCAGACCATCGTGTTCACCAACTCGCGCCGCAACTGCGAGCTCTTGGCTAACGGGCTTATGATCAAAGCCATGCCCTACCATGCAGGACTTTCGTATCACGAGCGAAAAAAAGTGGAAGAGAAATTCGGGAAAGGTGAACTGCCCGTTGTTGTTACCACCGCGGCTCTGGCGGCAGGAGTTGACTTCCCCGCATCTCAGGTAATATTCGAATCCCTCGCTATGGGCATCGAATGGCTCACTGTGCGCGAGTTCCAGCAGATGCTGGGGCGCGCGGGGAGACCTGATTACCATGACCTTGGGGTCGTTGTGCTTCTGGCTGACCCTGAGAAAAGATTCGGGAAAGGCAATACTGAGGACGAGATCGCTTTCGGGCTGTTGAGAGGCACATTGGAGCACTTCGGAGTGGACTACGGGGATGATGAACTCCTTGAAGAAACACTTTCCAATATCATTGTCGCCCGCACGCTTGATGAAATAAAGATGTTGAACGATCTGCTTCTTGGAGAGGGTGACACAGGGCACCTGTTAGGTAAACTCAGGGAATACGGGTTCGTTGAAAAAACAAATGCCGGATTCTCGCCAACAGCTCTCGGGCGCATCGTTGCATCGCATTTCCTGAGCGTTGAGCAGACATTTCTCATAAAAAGTGAGGTGCTGGATGGGCGCGACCCGCTGGACATAGTAACAGAACTTGGGACTCTTGATGCTGTGTTTTTCAGGTATGCCTCGCAGCTGTCAGATTCACTTGGGACAGACCTCCCCACCAGGGTATTTGGCGCAGGTCTTGATATCGTATTCTCAGCCGATGGGCTGTCAAAGCTCAAGGAGAACGTGAAAAGGACTATGCTTGACTTTGCGCGCGAGTTCATGGCATGCAGGTGTAAGGATGCGCCGTACTGCGGGTGCGCAGAGAAGAAGTTCTCGGCGCGTGTCATTGAGCTATGCTCCGAAGGTTTATCGCCAGATCAGATCATCTCAGAACTTACGAGTCAGTACGGCGTTTATGCTTATGGCGGGGACGTGCTCAACTATCTTGACCAGGTTGCGAGGGCGCTTGAGGCTGTGGAGCTGATCGCGG
>JAHIHJ010000391.1 GCA_018899795.1 Methanobacteriota archaeon | reverse complement strand
TTCGCTGCCGAAGGAATACACACTTGCAGACTCGAATTCATCAGGTGTGATGATCTCAGCCTCAGTATTTTCTTTATAATCGCTGTCGTTTGTATGCCTGTTCAGGATTTGCGAAGTCTGTATGACTGCAAGCGGGATCTCATAGTTCTTATCCGAATATATCTGGCTGCCATCCACTGCCCCCACGGCAACACCAGAGAGCACAGAATCCACCCATTCAATAGCATCATGCCTGTTCTTCCAGTTGAAAGGAAAAGGGTGGATGAGTTTTCCAGGTTCAAGGAGCTTCGCGCCGCTGTAATCATTAAGGCGCTCGTTCATGGAAATATCGATCACATTCAATTTCTTAAGTTCATTCCTGTATTCCTCTGAAAGTGTGGAGCGCTCCACGTCATACGATTTTATGGCTGAGAGCCTTGCGTCGAACTGGTCAGAGATGCTTTTCAAGTCGAGCATGATACAACCCTGCTTTCACCGTCAATTTTATGGAGCTTGATCACATTCGCGTATTTCTCGTTAAAGGTATCATCGTGCGAGATAACGAACACCTGTTTGAATCCGCGGATATTCATTATCTGCTCTGACAGTTTTTCTCTTCGTATCTCATCCATGTTCTGCGTGGGCTCATCAAGAAATACGAAGTCAGAACTGGAGAGGATCTTCAGGAGCGCAAGCCGCACCGCCAGAGCAGCGCCCATCTTCTCGCCTCCGCTTAACTGCTGGAAAATTTTTTCCTCGCCGCTTTCGATTATCCTTATCATATAATCCTCGCTCCAGCGCAGTTCCTGTGAGAAGTCATCCATGATGGAACAGTAAAGGTTATTCGCCTCCCCGCTTATCTCTCCTATCAGCTCGATCACTATATGCTGTCCTGAATCGCGAAGCGTTTCCCGCACGAACTTCGCATAATCCCTGAAGCGCTTCTCATTCTCAAGCTTTATCTCAAGTCCTGCTATGTCTGCAAGGAACTTTTCCATTTCAATTATATCTTTATTCAACTTTTGAAGCTGACCTTCTTTCTCCTTTATTTCGACCTGGAAGCCCCTAACTCTTGCGCCCATCTCTTCATAGGAGATCTGCTTTTGCTCAAGGTCTTTTTCATTAAAGCTTTTACGCATTTCAGTATCCCGTATCTTCAGTTCCCTGAGCGTTCCTTCACCTTCTGCGATCGAAATTTTAAGGCTCTCACTCTCATTCTTATGCTCCATGATCCTCGCGGCAAGAGACTGGTTCTGGATATATTTCTGGTAGAGCGGCTCAAGTTCCCTGATATTTTGTTTTGCTTCTGTCATGTCCCTGTCAAGAGTGCTGAACTTTTCCATTTCTGCCTTAATAGCGCTTGCTGCATTCTCTTTCTCCGGGATCTTCCTGATCTCAAGATCAAGCCCTGCAACCTCATCCATGCGGTTCTTGATGAGCATTTCCAAACCGTTCACTTTGGTGCGCGGATCTCCAAGCGCCTTTGCCTCGGATTCCAGGGTTTTAAGCGAACTCTGGCAGGCATCAAGAGCGGTCTGTGCACCTGCAAGCTGCTCTTTGAAGTACGTGGAAAAATCACTCACTGAATTGCATGTTACACCTTTAATGACTGGACAGATGTTTTTGGAGCCAACAATATCCATCCTGCTCTTTATGTCCTTAATATCCTTCATCGCTATGGCGCGTTCCTGGGTTTTCACTTCCATTTTTTTCTCGATTTCGATCTGTTCACTTATGGATGGTAGAAGTGTATTTTTCTCCCCAGTTTTTTTCTCTATCTCCGCTTTCAACAGATCAATTCGTTTTTTCTTCTCTAACAGAATAGATAATTCGTTCTGGTTCCTGTTCATTTTTTCCACGAGAGATTCGCGCATCTTTCGCAGTTCATCGAATACATCAATTCTCTTCCTGGCTTCCTCATATTTCTCTTTCATACCTGTCAGGTCAGAGACGATCTTTTGCGCCTGTTCAGACCTGACGTATTCCTCTGTAGCCTTCTTAAGCTGCTGGTTCTGCCCTTCCAGTTTTGCGCCCAGCCTGCTGATCTCACTTTTTATTTGATCAAGTTCTTCTTTCTGTTTTTTTTGCGTTTCAAGACCTGCTCTTATGATGTTCAATTTCTCGCTGGACTCTTTCATCACAGTTCTGAGATCCTTTATGCCGACATTGAGCCTGTCCCTTTCAGCATTTTTTCCCCCATAGCTCTCTGTCCTGATACGCAGCCCGGTGATATCACTTTCAATGCTGTTGATATCCTTTTCTATGAGCGTCATCGTGTCTCTCAGGTTATCATATGCCTTCCTGTATTCCTCCACTTTCATGACCTCATCAAATATTTTCTGCCTCTTTGTCGGCGGATTCAAAAAGGCAGCAGTGAACATGCCCTGTGGCACACCGACCGCATTTTCAAATATCCCGGGAAGTTCTTCCGGACTTGAGAGGGGGAACAGATTGCCAGATAACCATGCGAACGCATCCTTTTTACCCACTATGTTCACACCTTTTCCCTCGATCGTGAATTCACCGCCCAGTTTTCTGGTGAGCCTGTATACTTCCCCATTCGTTGTTACTTCAACAGTAACATAAGCTGAGTTCTGCCCCCGCCGTTTGAAATCCTTTTCGCTGTACGGCAGGTAATCGAACAGCACATAACCTATTGCCTCAAGGATCGTGGTCTTACCGTCCCCATTCTGCCCGCATATGCCATTTATGCCTTCTTTGAACTCGATGGTTTCGTGGTTGTAGGATTTGATGTTCTTTAATTCCACTGATATGATAAGCATTTATTGTTCCCCGATTTTTGATAGAAGCGTTTGCTGTGCGCCTTCTGATTTATGTTCGTTCACCATGACTTTGCTCTTGATCTTTTCAAAACCCCATCGCAGTTCCTTCTGGATATCAGCAGGGTCAAGTCTCGCATCGACCTTCTTTTTTACCTCCATGATATTCTTGACGATATCTTCTGCATGGTCACTGTATCTGCTATCAGTCTTTACCATGTCAGAGAAAACATAGAGCTCTATCTGCTCCCGCGTCATGCCGCGAAGATCCCCTGCATTTACCGCAAATTTTGAATTGCTCCTCATGATCTTTATTTCTGACCAGAGCGGCTTGAACTGCTCTTTGAGCATGTCGTTTATCCGCTCGATATTTACTTCAGACCTGGGGAAACCCATGTCCCCGTAGAGCATGAGTTCAACGAGTGCATCGGGCTGCAGCGTTCGTTCACTCTCGATCTTTGAACCTATCTTTGAGTACAGTTCATCAGGAGTAGGAATGCCGCCCATGTCGAGCTTGATGCGTCTTACAGGTCGTGTTATTGGAGTTATCAGTTTTGCACCGCCGTCCCTGACGTGATAAAAGCCCTTATCCAATTCGTACTCATTCATCGAAATCATTTCCACACTGCCCGGATTGAATACCCATCCATCGAATTCGTAGTTCATGTGGTAATGACCAAGAGCAAGGTAATTCACTGATTCCTTCAAAGGCAAAAGCAGGCTGTATGGTATCTCCCCTGATGCCTCTTGTTTGACCTGTCCTTCCATGCCAAAGTGCATCAT
>JAHIHJ010000049.1 GCA_018899795.1 Methanobacteriota archaeon | reverse complement strand
GAATCATCTTTGATCGCACTGATCTCATCCACGCCCTTTATTGAGACACCGTGTTTATCTATCACTTTCATGACCTCACCATAGTCTATTTGCGATCCCTTTATAGTCACTTTAAGAGTTTCTGTCTTAGAATCAACTTCGCTTACTATCACTTCAACCTCATCTATTCCATTTATGGAACAAATGACTTTGGACAGTTCAATGATGGATGATTCACGGGGTTTAAGGACATCCAGAAGAAGTCTTTTTATGACAACCGGCATTTTGTATCAATCTTAGTTGTGATTGCCTGTTTAAATTCTTTATTGCTAATTGCCATTTGTTCATTCGACTATAATTATTTTCAAATATTTATCTTTTCCTGGCTCTTACCGCAAGAACAGACCTGTTCGTCCGCCTGACCACATCACGAGCAGTACCTCCGAGCAACAGTTCCCTGAACATACCTTTTCCAAGAGTACTTATTATTATCAGTGATACATTTTCCTCTTCTGCCAGTGAAATGATGCTTTCTGAGGGACTCCCGGTGAGAACATGTATTTTGACCTTTATACCTTCGCTTCTAAAGTCTTTTGCGATATCTTCAAGCCTCTTTTTTGCCTCTTTAATACAGGTATCTATCTCAACTTGTGTTTCTCCTTTATCAACCACATGCACAAGCACTGCCTCTTTTATACCATTCATATCTTTCACGAGCGACAATGTCTCCATGGCAGGCTCAGAAAAATCGACAGGCAAAAGCACTTTTGAAAAAACATTCGGGAATGATCTATCATCTTTTTTAGCACCATGCCGCTGTGTGAATTTATTTCGCATGATCAAAACATGTGTATTTCCATATCGCAGCACGTCAGTGGCTACACTTCCAAGAAGTATGCCTTCGATAAGGCTTTTTCCATGCGCACCCATTATGACAAGAGCAATTTTTTCTTTATTCAGGGCATCCAGGATCGCTCTTGAAACATCCCCTCCTGTAATCACTTCTATCTTAACTTTGACGTCCAGCCCCAGATTTTCGAGTTGCTTTTTCTGCTTATCGAGTCGAATAGCGGCATCCCGGGTATAGAGGTCCTGCGCCAATCCCTTTTTTGAAAGATGAACTGTATCGACCACATGCAGAAGCACTACTTCTTTTACACCTGGAATATCGCCTATGCATTCCAGTGTTATCTGGGCATACTCCGAAAAATCGGTTGGAATTAATACCTTTTCAAACATTTGACTCCTCCATGAAAATAATCATCTTAATCTCCCACTTGATAATATTAGTTCAGGGTAGATAATACTATTGATAGCATATCGAATATAATTAAAATTGAATGCGTTCATATCCATTTCTTTTTTCTGAAATATACCATCATTGAAATACCAATAATTATCATTACAAACCAGATGGCAGGATAACCCAACTGCCATTTGAGTTCAGGCATGTATTCGAAATTCATCCCATAAACGCCTGCTATGAAAGTAAGGGGAATAAATATGGTTGCAATTATCGTCAATACTTTCATGACCTCATTCATTTTATTGCTGATGCTTGAAAGATATACATCAAGCATTCCTGAAAGCACATCCCTGAAAGTCTCAACCGTATCAATTACCTGAATTGTGTGGTCATAAACATCTTTTAGATATATCCGCGTAGAGGGGTGTATCAACGAAGATTCGGATCTTTCAAGGGCGCTGACAACCTCTCTTAAAGGCCAGACCGATTTGCGCAGAGATATCATCTTTCTTTTTAATAAATGAATAGCATGTAATGTTTTTGGTGTGGGATTGGTTATCATCGATTCTTCGACATCTTCGATATCTTCCCCGATTTTTTCAAGGATTGTGAAATAGTTGTCAACGATCGAATCCATCAGGGTATAAGCAAGATAATCTGCGCCCATCTTCCTGATACGACCTTTACTGGTCCTGATCCTGTCTCTAATCGGATTAAAAACATCCCCCTCCCTTTCCTGGAAAGAAATGACAAAATTTTGCCCGAAAATTATGCTGATCTGTTCTGTGTTTATTTCATTTATTTTTTCATTATAATAAAGCATTTTTAAAACAATATAGATGTGATTTTCAAAAACCTCGATCTTCGGGCGCTGCTCTGTATTCAGGATGTCTTCAAGAAGCAGGGGGTGAAAATCAAAATTTTTCCCGATCTTTTCTATTATATCGACCTGGTGAAGACCATCAATATTTATCCATGTTATCGTAGGCTTTTCTTTAAATGGAAAACATTCCTCAATGGTCTTAGCCTCTACTTCCTTAAATTGATTTTCATCATAGTCAAGGATCTTGATCTTTGCCAATTCTATTTTTTTCTCTCCTATATGGATCAAGGCTCCAGGAGGAAGACCGGTTTTTGTAGATCTTTTCTTAATATTCATAAATTTCTTTATCAAATACACTTATTTTACCCACAGTTTATTAATAACTGTTAATAGCGCATAAATGTTGTGTTAAAGCATCAACCAATCCCCATCACCCCGGCTATTCTCATCGCAAGATTGATGAAAAGTATTGCAGGTATGAAAAATTTTATAATAATTATAAACAGCCTCTGCATCCATACCCTGCCTCCTATCTGCTGGAATATTATCTTCGGGTCAATGAACCATCCCGCAACAATGATCAACACCAGACCTGCTGCAATGATCCCTATTGTGCCAAAGGCAAGGTCCATTCTATCAAGAAGTGGCGCCCCGAACAGTTCGAATTTGAAACCTGTGTAGCTTAAGGCTGAAGGAAGACCGATCAGAATTATGATCATCGAGATCACTAAGGCGGCTTTTTTCCTTTCAAGACCATACTGGTCGATCATCGTAGCCACAGGCACTTCAAGCATGCTGACCGCTGAGGTGATGGCGGCAAAGAAAAGAAGCAAAAAGAACACGGCTCCAAACAGAAGACCATAACTCATCTCCTGGAATATCGGAGGCAGGGTAACAAAAGCCAGCTGCACGCCTGCGGCTGGATCGACCCCGAAGGAAAAAACAATAGGGAATATGATAAATCCTCCAAGGATGGCTACAATAAGGTCGGAAACAGTAATTATGCCTGCGCTTTTTGCGATGTTCTCATCTCTCATGTAGCTGCCGTAGGTTAGCATTATGGCAGTGCCAACGCCAAGTGAGAAGAACGCCTGTCCGAACGCTGCCGTCCATACAAAAGGGTCGGTGAGCTTTGAGAAATCCGGGGTAAGATAAAATTCAATTCCTCGCGATGCGCCAGGCATGGAGAGCGCAATAATTACGAGAAAAATTATCATTCCGAACAGCAGCGGGATAAGCACTTTTGACAGCTTTTCAATCCCCTGTCTCACGCCAGATCTTACAACGAAAAATATCAGTCCGCCTGATATTAAAAAGAACACAAGAGGATAATAAGAGGCTGTGAACAAAGAAAATGACATTTGCTTACCAAGGATAAAGAAAAAAGAATAAGCAAGCACCCAGCCTGTTATTACAAGATAATAGCTCAGTATCATACACATAATAAATACCAGGAAGAATCCGGCAAGCTTGAATTTCTTTCCTATTGTGCCAAATGCAGGCACTACTGAGGTCTTGAAATGCCTGCCAAGAGCGAACTCAAGTATCATGAGCGGCATGCCGAATAAAAATACTGCTATAAGATAGGGGATAAGAAAAGCTCCGCCTCCGTTCTCTCCCACCATGTAAGGAAAGCGCCAGATGTTTCCTATACCAACGGACGAACCGATGCTGGCAAGGATGAAACCAATGCTTGATGACCATTTTTCTCTCATGTTGCCACTGTATTGTCATTTATGCAATTATATATTCCGTTCATCCCGGAAAACTATAATACGATATGAAAACAAATACGATATGAACACAAATAGCCAATAAACAAGAAGTGGGAATTTATGAAAGATAAACAGCTAACAACAAACCAGGGAGTCCCTGTATCCGATAATCAGAATTCGCTGACCGTCGGTAATCGCGGACCTGTATTGCTGCAGGATATTCATTTGATCGAGAAGCTCGCACACTTTGACCACGAGAGGATCCCGGAGCGTGTAGTTCATGCAAAGGGAGCAGGCGCCCACGGATACTTCCAGGCGCATAAGAGCATGGCACAATTCACCTTAGCAAAATTCCTCCATGACCCTGCAAAAAAGACACCTGTATTCGTCCGTTTCTCAACTGTGGTTGGGGCACGCGGGTCAGCTGATACGGCGCGTGATCCAAGAGGCTTTGCTGTCAAGTTCTACACAGAAGAAGGGAACTATGATCTTGTTGGGAACAACCTGCCAGTATTTTTTATCAGGGACGCCATAAAGTTCCCTGATATGGTACATGCCTTCAAGCCTGCGCCTGATACCAACATACCATCATCCAACAGGTTCTGGGATTTCATATCACTAACTCCGGAATCGACCCACATGATCACATGGCTGTTTTCTGACAGGGGTACTGTCAGGAGCTACCGGACCATGGAGGGTTTTGGAGTTCATACTTATATCTGGGTGAATGGAAAAGGCAAAGCTATCTATGTTAAGTACCACTGGAAGCCCGCGGCTGGTATAGAGACCATCGATCGCCACGAAGCCACCCGTCTTGCGGGAGAAAATCCGGATATTTCTACTCTGGATCTCTATGAAACAATAGCATCAGGCAAAAAGGTTGAGTTCGAGTTAAAGGTTCAAATGATGGATATTGCTGACGAATTAAAACAGTCATTTGATCCGCTTGATCCTACAAAGATATGGCCTGAAGACAAGTTTCCACTGATGCCTGTGGGAAAGATGGTACTTGATCGCAATCCTGAAAATTACTTTGCAGAAGTTGAGCAGTCTGCTTTCTGTCCTGCATCTTTTGTCCCGGGGATCGAGCCATCATCCGATAAACTCCTGCAGGGCAGGATTTTTTCCTATCCAGATACACAGCGGTACAGGGTCGGCACCAATTACCTTGCGCTTCCGGTCAATCGTCCACTTTCGCCGGTGAACAATAACCAGCGTGATGGAGCTATGCAGTATGCGCCTTATGGCGGTGGAACTGTTAACTATGAACCCAATACTCTTGCAGGCGGTATGCCTCACGAGGTTAAGTCTATTCCATCTTACGAATACCATATAGAAGGTGAATTGGCGCGCAAAAAGATCAGTTTGACAAATGACTTTGAACAGGCAGGGCAAAGATATCGCTCACTTGGCAAAGTGGATCAGGAACACCTGGTGGATAACATAGCTGATGATCTGGGGAAAGCAGATAAGCCGATCCAGAAGCGCATGGTTGATAACCTGACCAGGGCTGATCCCGAATTTGGCAAACGAGTGGCAAAGATATTGAAACTTTAAAGGTTGTATTAAGAAGATAATTGCATTATTTTCCGGGTCTGTTCATCCTGAGTTTGCTCAAAAAATTAAAACGGCTCTTGTGCGAAGGAAAAACGCCCTCGCTTGCAGCCCTGACTTCTTCCATTGAGAAAAAAGCCCTGGGATTGAAATGCTTTATCATGCCCACGACATCATCTGCATCCTGGCGTTTTATCACTGTGAAGATTATCTTCACGCTTCCTGTCGCTCCCTGTGCATCCACTATCGTAATTCCGTAGTTTTTTGACTTAAGCGCATCTATCAGGTCGCATGCATCCTTTTTTGTGATGATCCTGACGACCAGTTTACCTATCGCCATTTTATCCTCTATGTATATGCCAACAAAATTTCCGGTTGCAAAGCCTGCTGCATAGGCGATATAATAGGTTATGTTGGTAAGGTTCTGCATCACCTGCCCGATCGCAAAAAGCCATATCATTATCTCAAAGAATCCAAATATTGGAGCAAGGAATTTTTCTCCCTTGGAAACAAATATGATGCGAATAGTTCCAAATGTCACATCAATGACCCTTGCGAAAAAGATAAGCAGCGGCAGAATGAACAATGCAAAAAAGTCTGAGTCTAAAAATTCTATGCCGTACATATCCAATTTGCCTGTACTGGGCATTATGATATATCTACTTTGTCATAAATGAATGATGAGAAAGCCTATGCGGCAAACAGATAGTACATAACATAGATTGCCATGAACATCAGCGCAAGCAGCAGCGAATCCCCTACCGGGTTTCTCTTTACAGGATTCCTGGGGTATAATCTCTTTTCCTCTTCCAGGAACCATATGGATTCCATAGTGGTCCTGCTGCCGATACGTTTGAATAGATGCAGTCCCACACTGTCCTTAAACAGCATCAGGGCAAGTACCGGGTTTTTGGAAAACCATTTCAGGAATGAAATTACGTGCAAACAGATATCCACGGTCCACTGGGATCCCCTTGCCAGCGGTTCGTTTATGAACCACATAAAGACCCTACTCCCTTTACGGTAGAACCAATCGGTATCAAGGCTGATAGTGGGCTCGCCAT
>JAHIHJ010000390.1 GCA_018899795.1 Methanobacteriota archaeon | reverse complement strand
GGTCGCCACTGTGCGAAGGCACGGTCCGAGACCCGGACCCTGGGAGAAAGCAACAGCATCAATGTTATTCCCGCATTTTTTGAAAGTTTCCCTGACCACTTCACCGATATGGCTGGCATGGTGCTGCGCAGCCTCGCGCGGATGGATGCCACCTGAGGCGGGTCTGTAGGTGGCTGTGGTCTCAGCCAGCACATCTTTCTCATCAACGATGGCTGCGCTCAGGTTCCATGCAGTTCCTTCAAGACCGAGTATCGTAGTCATTGGCAGGACACAGAACGGATTTGAGTGAATTAATACTTTCGTAAATCTCATGGACATCTATAAATACATACAAAACATGACATATTTTGGAGTATAATTATGGCAAGAAAAGTTTTGTTAATTATATTGATCTCATTGATTATGGGGGTAAATTTAGAGCGAAAAGTCATTACTCAGGATCAGAAAGAATAGAGATACCCAAAGGCAAAACCGTGTCCGAAATGGTTGAACTTTATAAAAAGGAAGCCGGAGTTGAATACGCAGAGCCGAACTACATTGCTCATGCATTGATGGTCCCGAATGACCAATATTATAAATATCAATGGAATCTGAAAGCTGGCGGGATCAATGCAGAACCTGCCTGGGATATTTCAACAGGGTCAGGAGTAATTGTGGCAATAATTGACACTGGTATCAAGAAAGGGACTGATCTTGTCAATACTAAATTTGTAGGGGGTTATGATTTCATCAATAATGATAACGACCCAACTGATGACAATGGACATGGTACACATGTTGCAGGAACAGTTGCTCAAAGTACTAATAATGGGATTGGAGTAGCTGGAATAGCGTATAACAGCGAACTTATGGCGGTTAAAGTGCTTGACCGATACGGAAGCGGGACTTATCAACAAGTTGCAGATGGTATTATGTGGGCGTCAGATCATGGAGCCAGGGTTATCAGTATGAGTTTAGGAGGAGGCTCACCTTCTTCAACCCTGTGCGGTGCAGTTGACTATGCATCTTCTATGGGAGTTACAGTAGTAGCTGCTGCTGGAAATGATGGAATGAACAGTTTAAGTTATCCTGCTGCATGCAACAATGTGATTTCTGTTGGAGCTACTCGTTTTGACAGAACTCTGGCATATTACTCGAACTATGGCACAAACCTGGATCTGGTCGCTCCAGGAGGCGATGTAAACGTTGATCAAAATAATGATGGGTATGGTGACGGAATACTGCAGCAGACCTTTCAGGGAAGTGCCTGGGGTTATTATTTCTTCCAGGGAACATCGATGGCTACCCCTCACGTTTCAGGAGTTGCAGCTTTGCTCAAATCGAAAAATAGCCAATTAACTCCATCACAGATAGAAGATGCTCTTAAAAACACAGCTGTTGATCTTGGAGTTACTGGAAGGGACGATGTGTATGGCTGGGGTCTGATAAATGCAGAAGCAGCCCTTAACTATGTTTCAGTTCCAGTAATACCTAACGATCCACCGGTCGCAAATGAACAAACAATAACTACCATTGAAGACACACCGGTAATTATTGTTTTGACCGCCAGTGATGTAGATAATGATCCAATTACGTTTTCAATTGTTTCAGGACCCTTGCATGGCGTGTTAAACGGAACTGCTCCCACTCTTGTTTATTCTCCGAATTTGAATTACAACGGTCAGGATAGCTTTACATTCAAAGTCAATGATGGAAAAGCAGATAGCAATGTTGCCACAGTATCAATTTCAATAAGTCCGTTAAATGATAAACCAGTTGTGACGACTGTATTCTCCGATAGTTTTGAGACTGGAATTCTTACAAAATGGGTTCAGGATTCTCAAAAAGACTGGTACGACTCAAATCAAAGAGCCACAGAAGGCATTCGCTCGGCAGAAGTCGATGGTAGTGCCAGGGATGCTTACATTACTATAGCCAATCCAATTGACCTTTCAGGGAGAACAGAGGCAACAATAAACTTTGATTGGTTAATAGAAAGCAGTCTTGATACCGGGGAATATCTTTGCCTTGATCTGTATAATGGAGTCTCGTGGAAAGAAAATAGATGTTTAAAAGGAAATGTTGATACTGAGAATACCTGGCATCACGAAGAGATCGGTTTATCAACAGGATATCTGGTAAATGGATTCAAATTGAGATTCAGGGCAAAAATGTCCGGTTCTGATGAAGATGCGAACGTAGATAATGTATCAGTGGTTGTTAGATAAATCTGGCAATTAATTTATCAGAAGCTTTCACGAAAACTGCCCCGCCACAAAAAGTCATGCAAAATAAGTATTATGGGCAGGTTGGGGAGTGTGGTGGTATCCAAAAAAGTATTTACCTGCCCATGATATTATGTTATCCAGTCATTATATTTAAAATTTATTATTGCAACAAATTTGATTGAAAGTAAAATCAAGCAATACTTATTCCAAATTATAAGTTAATAATTAAATAACTTATTGATAAGCAATAGGTTTATATCCTTATAGAATAAATGAAGTACTCATGGCAAAGGTGGAATTCAAAGTACCTGCATGGGTCGAGAAAAGATATTCTTTATTGTGGGGCGCGTTCAGTGATTCCGAATTTAATATTGATCAAGCCGCTAAAATATTGGGGGATAAGAACCAAGATAAAAGGGAAGAAATACCCGTTTACCTTTCAGAAATGCGTAAGGCTGGATGGCTGACTGACGAACCCGATCCATCTGATGCAAGAAAAAGACTATATAAACTCAAAAGCAAAGAAAAAATTATTGGCGAAATTTTTGCTCTTAAAAATAACAAATTAGACCGGGGAGAGGTTGAAGGGCTATTAAAAAAAGCGGCAGACCTCATAAGGACCAGGGTTGACTATAAGTTCATTCTAATACTCCTTTTCCTGAAAAGATTTAGCGATAAGTGGGAGCTTGAATATGAGAAAGCATTTAAGGAAGCCGTTGAGGATGGTTTAAGTGAAGATGAGGCACAGGAAGAAGCAAAAAATGCTGCCTATCACGATTTTGACTTTCCTTCCGAGTTCCTGTGGGATAATATTCGAAAAGATGTAAGTACGTTACCTGAAAAGCTATCCCACGCATTGAAGACTTTAGCTGATCGAAACCCCCATTTAAAAGATGTTCTTGATAATGTTGATTTCATCCAGTTTACTACAAGCAGGGAAAATGCTGAGATATTGCGGCAGCTTGTTGAACTTTTCAGTATACAGAAGCTCCATCACGTTTCGCCTGATATTCTGGGAGATGCATACGAGTGGATCTTAAGATATTTCGCTCCGATGAAAGCAAAAGAGGGAGAGGTCTACACACCGAGAGAGGTTATCAAGCTCCTGATAGAGATACTTGACCCAAAGCCTGGAGAGAGCGTATATGACCCTGCTTCAGCTTCTAACGGAATGCTGATAGTTTCTTACAAGCATGTTGAAAACCAATATGGTAAAGCAGAAGTTGATAAGTTATTCCTCTATGGTCAGGAAGCAAACCAGAAGACCCTGGCGCTTGGCAGGATGAATTTGTATATCCACGATATTAAGAATGCCAATCTTGCCTATGGCGATACTATCCTCTACCCCAAGTTCAAAGAGGGTGAGGGACTGAAACAATTTGATGTTGTCATTGCCAATCCTCCATGGAATCAGGATGGTTATGACGAGGAAGTCATAAAGAAGGGCGAGTTCTGGAAGCAGCGCTTCAGATACGGATTTGTCCCGAAGCAATCGGCGGACTGGGCATGGGTACAGCACATGCTTGCAAGCGCAAAGGAGGATACTGGGAGGGTAGGTGTAGTTATCGATAATGGCTGCCTTTTCAGGGGTGGCAAGGAGCAGGCTATCAGGAGCAGGATGTTGGAAGATGATCTAATTGAGGGCCTGATACTCTTACCTGAGAAATTATTTTATAATACCGGAGCGCCGGGCGCCCTGGTATTTTTGAATAAGAACAAACCGGAGGCGGGGAAGGGTAAGGTTTTGTTCATCAACGCCAGCAGCGAGTTCGAGCAGCACCCTGAAGTCAGGAAGCTCAACAGGCTCGGTGAGGCAAATATACAGAGGATTGCGGAGGCTTACAGGAAATTTGATGGCGGGGATGGATTTGTTCGCGCGGTAACGCTTGATGAAATAAAAAATAATGATTATAACCTTAATGTCACGCTTTACGTTTTCCCGCAGGAAGAGGCTGAAGAGATTAATGTGGAGAGGGAATGGCAGGAGCTTCGCACAATTGAGGGGGAGATTGCGGGTGTTGAGACTAAAATTGAGGGATACTTGAAGGAGATAATGGCAAAATGAGTGCCTTTATGAAAATCACCCGAAATGAGATCGAACAAGTCACCGAACATGTCCCCGAACAAGTTGTAGATTTGATGGGACACGAAGGTAGTAAGGGATTGGCAATTACTTGGCGATTTTTTGGTGAGTCTGGTGATTATCTGGCGATATCAGAAGTAATTGCTATGTTATTGGGTCGTAATTGGGTCACGAATGGGTCAAACCGTCTGAAAATAATTCCTCAAAAGTCAAGGGACATCTTTGTGACATTTATGGGACATATCGGACAGATTTCAGACATTTATTGGACATATAACAAAAACGCAAAATCTGTCAGCAAAGGAAACATAATGAATTTTAAATATAAAAAACCGCAGATAAACGCAGATGAACGCAGATTAATTTCATCGGTTCACCGCAAAGGATGCAAAGAATCCAAAGCAATGAAGCAAGAATCTTTGCGTCCTTTGCGCTCTTTGCGGTTAAACGTCTTTTTCGCCCCGGCGCCTGAGCGCGCGCCGCCTGCGCCTCCCGTTCATCTGCGATTGAGCCGCGCGGGGGGGATGAATTAATGGCGAAGGGCAAATTACAAAAAGAGAATAATGAAATAAACGGTACAAGAGTTGAAGGAATGGATCAACTGAAATTTAATGAAACTCATGGAAATCTGATTAAAGAAGTAAATCCTTCTTTATATAGCCAGATCCGGCAAATTCTGCTGGATGCACAGAACACTGTTGCCCGTGCAATCAATCTGGTAATGGTGCAGGCTTATTTCGAGATTGGTCGCTTGATTATCGAGGAAGAACAACATGGTGAAGCCAGGGCCGGGTATGGAGAAGAAATATTGGAGACCCTTTCCAGACGGCTAAAAATTGAGTTCGGCAAGGGATTTTCAGTGCGCAATCTCAGAAACATGAGGACTTTTTACGTCACCTTCAAAAATCGGCAGACACTGTCTGCCAAATTAAGCTGGTCTCACTATATTCTTCTTATGCGTCTGGATAATGAACATGCGCGGAACTTTTATATGAAGGAATCAGAAACCGAAAACTGGTCTGTGAGGGAAATGGATAGACAGATTAATTCCCTGCTTTTCGAGCGTCTGTCACTTAGCCGGGATAAGGCGCAGGTAAAAGTTCTGGCTGAGCAGGGGCAGGTACTGGAATCTCCTCGCGATCTGGTCAAGGACCCGTATGTTCTGGAATTTCTAGGATTGCAGGAACATGCAGCGTATACTGAGAAAGAGCTTGAGACTGCTCTCATTGATAATCTGCAAAGTTTTATACTTGAACTGGGAAAGGGTTTTACTTTTGTTGCCCGCCAGAAACGTATCACGCTGGATGCTGAGCATTTCTACATTGATCTTGTCTTCTATAACCGTCTATTGCATTGTTTTGTGTTGATAGATCTTAAAATCGGTAAGCTTATGCATCAGGATTTGGGTCAGTTGCAGATGTATGTGAATTATTACGATCGCGAAGTCAAAACGAAGGATGAAGAAAGAACGATTGGAATTGTTCTTTGCCATGATAAGAAAGAGACCATCGCCCGTTATACACTGCCTGAGAATAATACCCAGATATTCGCTTCGAAATATAAATTGTACCTGCCCACGGAAGATGAGCTAATCAGAGAGGTTGACGAGGTAGCAAAGAGGATAGAGGGGGTTGAGTAATGGCTGAAGGTGAATTTAGAAGAGAAGAACCGCATCAGGAATCTCTGTGTCCTCTG
>JAHIHJ010000389.1 GCA_018899795.1 Methanobacteriota archaeon | reverse complement strand
TCCGTGTGCGATGCGCTGAAAAGAAGATCCACTATGGGACTGGATTCGAACAGGCAATAAACGCATGGCTCATTGCCTCTGCTGGTGATGAACTGCTATCCCAGCCGCCTTTTGATACCATAAACCCCAATGTGATAAATGAATTCCGCTCGCGGTGTAAACGCCATGGGTTTGACATTCTCTCTGGCATCGCCGACACAATGGTCGTCTGGATACGCAACTATGCCTACACCGACCCATATCCTTGCGAGGACAAAGGCAAGGTTGGCAAAAAGAAACGGAAGGCGTAGTATGGGTGATATAATGGTTTTCCTTGTTGGCTCTTCCCCTTACAGGTTTGCAGCGGTCTCTGTCGAGACGATTGAACTTTCCGCGCTTCCTGAGTATGCGCGCGAGATCGTATCTAGGACGGAAGGCAACGGAACTGTTTATGGGATAACATGTAGGCCGATCATCGGAGTACGGGCGCCGACAAAGCCTGGGCAGCTTCTACTGACGACGTTCCCATCTGCGATTGGTTAGTAGGGGGGAAGTAGTGACGTTAGCTTCTCAAGAACTCGGTGGAGAGTTATCCCTTTAGTAAAAATATATGTATTTACCCGTCAAAGAGCAGCTAAAGATAGAGAAATGATGGATTGTGCTTTGAAAATGAAAAATAACAAGAAATATCTTAAAGATGAAGATATTATTCTTAACCTCGATGAGATCACTGTAAATAGTCTTGATTCGTTCTATAGTTCCGGCTGTTCTGGAAGAGTCTCTTTTGATATTAATTGCCAGACCAAACATGGCTATTGTGAAGACCCCCATTTTGTGGGCAAAATCAAAATCTTAGAAGCGAACAAGTGTGACGAGAAAGGTGTTTATCTTCTGAAGGTCAAATATGATAAAGAAGAGGAAGAATATTTTGTAGAAGGATGATTGGCATGCACATTGCTGAATACGAGGTGGTGGGGGGATGAGAAAAAGCATTCGTGAAAAAAGAACTGATATTGATGAAAAAAAGGTAAAACTCTTTCTCAAGGAAGGTGAGTGCCTCACAGTGGAGTTTAAAGAAAAATATACTTCTAAAATTGATGAAGATATTGTGGCTTTTGCAAATACAAAAGGTGGGATCATTCTTCTTGGTGTGCGTGATGATGGAACTATCGCTGGTGAGCAGCTGACTAATGAAATGAAAGGCAGGATCAACAGCCTGGCGAGAAACTGTAAGCCGGACATACCTGTAAATGCAATGCAGGTAGATGATGTGGTTGCTGTAGAAGTGCCGGAAGGAAATGAAAAGCCATACTATTGCAGTTCTGGTTATTTCAGAAGATTGAATGGAAATACGCAGAAAATGAACCATGAAGAAATCCGGATAATGTTCAGTGAAAATGAAGTCATGCCATTTGAAGAAAAAACGGTCAGGAATTTTTCTTATGATGATATTTCAAAAGAGAAGATCCTTGCTTTTACAAAAGAAGCAAGAATCAATATTGGACGTACCCCGGCAATCGACTTTTTAAAGAGCCTGAATGTTGTGGATGATATTAAGATTAAAAACGCAGGCATTCTTTTTTTTGCAAAAGATGTGCAAAAACATATCTCTCAGGCACAGATGACACTTCTCGCGTTCAAAGGGACAAAAAAGCTCCATATTTTTGACAGGCTTGATGTGAGGGATGATCTGCTCATGCAGTTCAATCAAGCGATCTTTTTTCTTAGAAAGCATCTCAATGTAAGAAGCGAGATCAAGGGGGTTAATCGAGAGGATATTTACGAAATTCCTATCGAGGCTTTGCGTGAAGCGGTTGTTAATGCGATCATGCACAGGGATTACAGTATCAGGGGAACCAGTTTGACTGTTGAAGTTTATGATGACAGGGTGGAGATCACCAATCCTGGCGGGCTTCCCAAGGGTCTTTCCGGAGATTCTTTTGGCAGGGTTTCTGTTAGAAGGAATGAACTTATCGCAGACCTTTTCTACAGGCTTGATAAGGTCGAGCGCATAGGGATGGGCATACATCAGATGAAGGAAGCTATGGCTCTCTCAGGTTTGAAAGAACCTGTATTTGAGATGAATGGCTTTTTCAGAGCGATATTTTTCAGACCAAAGAGAGAGGATATCTTTCCAACCATGCAGAAAGGCGGAGAAAAGGTTGGTGAAGAAGTGGTCAGAAAGGGTGGTCAGATAAGTGGTCAGAAAGGGTGGTCAGAACTAACAGAAAAGCAAACGATGATATTGCAACTGATTAAAGAAAAACCTGCTGTATCAAGGAAAGAATTATCAGTAGAGCTGAAAATTAATGAATCTGCTGTACAGAAGCATCTTGGAAATCTCAAGAAAAAAGGTCTTCTCCGGCGCATCGGTGCTGACAGGGGCGGGCACTGGGAGGTGGTGGAATGATGAGAATGAACCCGAAATTTCCGGATAGTTGCCTCTGGGGACAATTCACCCTCATCCTATATGCTTTTGATATGTTCATTAATAGTGCGCACATCGAGCTTTTCCACCGTTTCGCGCATATTCCTTGCTGCTTCCTTTGAGAAAGTGAGTGCGAGAATCTGAGAGGGGTCG
>JAHIHJ010000388.1 GCA_018899795.1 Methanobacteriota archaeon | reverse complement strand
TTGTTGCGCCTGAAGAGATTCAGTTTATCCGTAAGCACCACCAAACCCTCTGGCACAAATTTGAAAATATTCTCAATAACATTTCTGAACTTCTCTTCAGTCTTTCTCAGTGTTTCCTCAGCCCGCTTGCGCTCGGTGATGTCCCTGGTTATGTCCACAAATCCTATCAGTTCGCCATCCATGCCTTTCATGGCGGATGCACTCATCTCAACAGGAATTTTGGTGCCGTCTTTGATGACGATTTGATACTCTCTGTTTCTGACGTATCCCTTTTCCATCGTCTCTTTCATACCTGCAACCGCTTTTTCCCGATCTTCAGGAGCAATAAGATCAAAGGAACTTTTTCCAACCAGGTCTGTCTGGTCATCAATGCCATACATTTTCAGGGTTGCTTCGTTTACATCTGTAATCTTTCCATCAGGGTCAGTGATTACGATACTATCTGTAGACGCCTGGACAGCATCAGACAATTTCTTGATATCCTTTGTCCTTTCCTCAACCATCTTTTCAAGGCTTCTGGCATACTGCTCTTTGATGGTAGCTTCGATCTCTAATTCCCGTCTGCTCGCCGAAAGACCTCTCCGAAGAAGAAGCAGTTCGATCCCTCTGTCCACCGAAACAATAAGTTCTTCGAGCATTACAGGTTTTTTCAGATAGTTGAAAACGCCCAGTCTCAATGCTTCGATAGCAGTTTCATGGTCGCCATAACCAGTAATGATAATAAAAACACAATCGTCGTTGATCTCTCTGCACCGCCTGACCAGCTCAAGACCGCTCATCCCCGGCATCCTGATGTCTGCAATGACCACATCTACCCGGTTGTTCTTAAAGTAATCCAGGCTTTTGACACCATCATAAGCGATAGCTACCTGATAGCCCTCCTTGTCCAGCTCACGCCTGATACGTGCGCACATATCTTTCTCATCATCCACAATAAGTATACGGTGCCTCAATGCCTTCTTCGCTTCTTGAGTCCTCTTCTGCCGGACACGGAAGATAGCCGTATGGAGTTCCTCTAAAGAAATCGGCTTACGCAGATAATCCACCGCGCCAAGGCGAACTGCCTCTACTGCCTTATCCTCGTCGCCATACGCTGTGATGATAATAGCATCCAGATCAAGTTGAGCTTCTCTGATGCGCCTCAGCAGCTCGAAACCATCGACTCCTGGCATTCGCAGGTCGAGAAGGAGCAGCTCGTAAGGCATCTCCTGTCTTTTTGCATCGTATAGTCTCTCTATGACCTCAAGCGGTGAAGTGGTATATTCAACCTCACAACCTTCCTTTTTCAATTCACGCTGCAGATGCCTGCAGATTTCTACCTCATCATCGACGATGAGTACCTTCATTTTCTTCCTCCAAAGCATGGCACTAAAGAATTCAATGGCAGGTCTATTAATATATAATCATATATATAAATGTAGTTATATATATGAATAGATTTTCGGGGGGGGGGGTGGATATTTATACATTTATTATTATATATATCTGAAAGCATCTGCTTCAGGATGAACGATTTGTTTCTTCTTGTTTGCATCAATACCTCAGCAACAGAGATAACCTCCGATACTCACACACGAGGTTGTTTTACCGGGTCCACCTTTTGGATTAACAAATGCTATACACTTTGCGTCTTGTGACATGCACCACCGCCTGTTTTTCCTGTGAGCAGATTATTTTACTGGCAGTTAGTAATCTGAATTTCAGACTATATAACCTTTACGTCTTCAATTTTTTTCGAAATTTCATTAGCCTCTAACCCGGCATTTGTGGTCTTTTCAACCATTTATTATCATAAATCTATGTTTCCTCTGTGGTTTCATTCGAATGATAGAATGCCCATGAAATAGTTTAAAACCACAGAGGACACAGAGAGCACAGAGACTATGGAATTAAATGAAATATCTGAAGGGATGAAAATTGATTTGGGATATAGGCTGGATATTCTTGTGGAAGATGCCGTAATCGTAGAACTCAAAGCGGTGACTGCGGTAACACCTCTTCATGAGGCGCAACTACTCTCCTACCTCAAGTTAAGCGGGAAACACCTCGGTCTGTTATAGTTCTCCGCATAACAATCGATAAAATTAGAACCATATATGAACATAAATACAATGCAATAAATCTGCGGTTGCGTCGTTTTGGCACGCGTGCGCCGTGACTCAGGGTATATACCAGCATTTTGGGATAGCAGCGATGATTAATTCAAATTTTATTACTTTCACAATGCCCTATCTAAGAGTATAAAAAAGTGCAAACGAAATAGAACGCGGATTGCGCGGATGACGCGGATGCGCGCGGATCAAATTATCTGTGTTACACTAAAAAGGAGATACCAAATGTTATATTCAGAAATGAAAGAAAGGAAATATCAGAAATAGAAACCTCAAATCCGTGCGTATCCGCGTAATCAGCGGCATCCGCGTTCCATTCGTCTGGATGAATACTATTTTCTAAACCCTGACAACCATGCCGATCATAAGAGAATAACTTAAATATAATCTCGTTTAAGATAATGATTATGACCCAGATAGATAATAAAGTATTCAAGGCAATGGGAAGCTCCACCCGCATGAATATGCTGCAGGTACTGGCTGAAAATGAGATGCATATTTCAGGACTGGCAAAGGAATTGAATATCTCGGTTCCCGTTGCGGCAAAGCATGTCAGGATCTTAGAAGATGCCGACCTTATTGAGAGAAAGGAATTCGGCAGAACTCATATACTTAAACTTAAAACAAAAAACATTTATAATATTCTTGATAAGTTTACTAAAGTTGAAGAAATTGAAATGCCAAAGGGGAGCAGCCTGTTAGACGCACTGAGAAGTGTGTCGGCTGTAGAAGTTAAGAAAGTGGGCAATCGAGAATTTGTAATATCTACAGATGGTGAAGAAGGATTATATCTGTATGAGATTGACGGAAGACCCTCGGAAAAAACAGTTGATGAATATTTATTGGAAGAAGATGTCACAGTTGAATGGAAGAAACTGACACCAGTCACCAGGAAGAGGATATCTATAAAAATCAAGGAATAAGTACTCTTCAGGCAGTATTAGACTCGGTCTTTTTGATTGTTCCTATGTTTGCCCTGAATGGATAACATTACCCTTCTTACTAACAAGTATTACCTCAATCCCAAAATATATCAATGCCCCTTATCCTTTAAAGTAAGAATGTCTAAAGCATTGCTTTCTATTATTATACTGCTCAGTCTGATTTTTGTCCAAAGTGCACAGGCTTATCCAATTAACATAACAGATGATTTTGGCTATAGTGTAACCATTACCAATGCAGCGAGAATTGTCTCCCTTGCCCCAAGCAACACCGAGATACTTTTCGCAGTTGGTGCCGACAGCAGAGTTGTGGGGGTAACAACGTATTGCGATTACCCTCCTGAAGTACAAAACATTTCCAGGATAGGTGGGTTTGCAAATGTCAATATAGAAGCAGTTGTCAGTCTGACTCCTGACCTTGTTCTTGCTGCCCATGGTAATGGGGAGCAGACGATCAATCAATTGCGAAACTTAAACCTGAGCGTTGTGGTCCTTAATCCGGGGAATACAGAGGATATAATCAAGAATATCTTGCTTGTGGGGAACATTACAGAAAATTATGCTAATGCTTCTATGATCGCAGATAATATGAGGCAAGAAATTAAAAATATCACAGATGTTACAAATAATCTCTCAGGAAATCAAAAAGCCAGAGTACTCTACATTGTCTGGGACGATCCTTTGTATGCAGCAGGTAATGGCACGTATGCTGACGACCTTATCAAGAAAGCTGGCGGCACAAATATTGTTGAGTCAGGCGGATGGCCTGTCATGAGCCTTGAAAGTGTAATTGCCGGGAATCCGCAGATAATCATAACTTCAGGTATGGGAGCAGGCGGTGAAGCTATGAGAGGCAGGATAATAAATAAAACCGAACTCGCTCAGACAGATGCGGTAAAATATGGAAGGGTCTATCCAATAGCTGACCCGAATATCGTCGAGAGAGCTGCGCCAAGGATAACTCTGGGTTTGAAGGAATTGTATGAGTATATAGCGCCCCTGTCAGAGGTTAATTCATCGGGTTCAGGTCAGCCTGCGCAGCCAGCTCCAGGATTTCAGGGCTTTGAATTTGTCCTTGCAGCGATGCTATTATTGGCGATCTATCTGAGGAAGAAAAGGTGATCTTCTGAGCCATATTGCTTCATGGAGCGGCGGTAAGGATAGCTGCTTTGCCTGTTATAAAGCAATATGCAGTGGATATAAAATTTCTTATCTTGTAAATTTCATCTCTAAAGAATATGAACGGGTAAGTTTTCACGGAACAGAAGCGAAATTAATTCAATTACAATCTGAGGCAATTCGTATCCCTCTATTGCAAAAGGAAACTACATGGAACGGATATGAAAATGAATTCAAAGAAGCAGTAAAAAGCCTGATTCCTAAC
>JAHIHJ010000387.1 GCA_018899795.1 Methanobacteriota archaeon | reverse complement strand
TAACGGAAGGTTTAAAAACCAAAACAACAATACGGACACAAAACATTATTTCAAAAGAATTATAGGAGAAATATCATGGCAGAGAAACCACATTTAAATTTAGCAGTTATCGGGCATATCGACCACGGGAAATCAACTCTCGTAGGACGGTTATTGTTTGAAACTGGCGCTGTGCCACCGCACATAATCGAAAAGTATAAAGAAGAAGCAAAAGCGAAAGGTAAAGAATCCTTCGTTTTCGCATGGGTAATGGACTCTCTCAAGGAAGAGAGGGATAGAGGTATCACGATCGATGTAGCGCATCAGAGATTCGATACCGCAAAATACTATTTCACTATAGTGGACTGTCCCGGACACAGGGACTTTGTCAAGAACATGATCACGGGCGCTTCCCAGGCAGATGCAGCAATACTTGTATGCTCAGGCAAGGATGGCGTACAGTCGCAGACCAAAGAACACGTGTTCCTTTCAAGAACCCTTGGTATCACACAGCTGATCATCTCTATTAACAAAATGGATGAGGTCAACTTTGACAAGGCAAAATTCGATGCAGTAAAGGCTGAACTTTCCACACTCCTTAAAATGGTAGGTTACAAACCAGATGATATGAACTTCATCCCGACATCAGCGTTCAAGGGAGACAACCTCTCAAAACCAAGCGAGAACACCAAATGGTACACAGGACCCACACTGCTGGCTGCGCTTGACCTGCTCAAAATCCCGGAGAAACCGGTCACATTACCGCTTCGCATCCCTGTGCAGGACTCATACACCATCTCAGGTATCGGCACTGTGCCAGTAGGGCGCGTCGAGACCGGCAAGATGAAGCCTGGCGACAAGATCATATTCATGCCCGCAAAGGCAGTCGGTGAAGTCAAATCCATCGAGATGCACCACCAGGAAATCAAAGAGGCTGTTCCGGGCGATAACATCGGATGGAACGTGAGAGGCGTTGAGAAGAAGGACATCAGGCGCGGCGACGTTTGTGGTCATACAGATAAACCGCCATCCGTTGCTGAAGAGTTCACAGCGCAGATCGTTGTTCTGCAGCACCCGTCCGCTATCGCAGCAGGATATACACCTGTAATCCACTGCCATACCGCTCAGTGCGCAGGCATGATCACAGCGATCCTTAAGAAGCTTGACCCCAAGTCAGGTCAGGTCGCTGCTGAGAACCCGGATTTCATAAAAGCTGGCGATGCAGCCATCGTTGTTATCAAGCCCATGAAACCGCTGTGTATCGAAAAGGTAAAAGAGATCCCACAACTTGGACGCTTTGCGATCCGGGATATGGGTATGACCATTGCAGCAGGCATGGTCCAGGACATTAAGCTCCGAATATAATCCCTTACCCTTTTTTTAAAACGGTGTATTATGGTTCAAAAAGCAAGGATACGTTTATCGGGGACAAGTCCCTCTACGCTAGATGGGATCTGTTCCCAGGTCAGAGATATCGCGTTAAAGACCGGTGTTAGCATTTCAGGTCCGGTCCCGCTGCCTACAAAAAGGCTTGTTGTTCCTACCAGGAAATCGCCTGATGGCGAAGGTAGCTCAACATGGGATCACTGGGAGATGCGCGTCCATAAGAGGCTCATCGATCTTGATGCAGATGAGAGGGCGCTTCGCCAGTTAATGCGAATACAGGTGCCCAAAGATATCAGTATAGAAATAGTGTTGACGAGTTAAAAGCAGAAGCTTTTAACTTCTTTTCTTATTTATTTTTCTTAAGTGAGCCTGTGGCATATTCGAATGAATAATGTTTTTCTATTATGATGTCCAATATTGATTAATGAAAGACAAGAGAAAGCTCATATTCTGGTCTTTATTGCTTATTATATTAGTACTTTTGACCGCCGTGTTCGTTGTCATGACGATCCAAAAATATGAAACATGGAAGCAGCACAAGGATTACCTGAAAAGTGATAACAAAACCATCCAGGACTGGATGACCGTCAATATCATTGTGAATAGAAGCGGCATCCCAAAAGAGATCATCTATAATGAGATTGGGATTAAGGGCTCATTTACAAATGACATGAAACACCTCAGAAAACTCTGCCAGGAAAACAACGTTAACTGCACACAATTGGTTGAGAGATTGAACAGTTTAGAGGGAAAACCGGGAACATAGATTATGGATTTATCCTCGAATCTGCCTCTTTTCTTTCTTATCATAGCTCTTCTATCACCCTTTGGCATACCGCTTGGGGCAACATTTATCATCATAGCTGCTGGCTCGCTGTCGGGTACGATCGAAGATTATTTTTTTATCGTATTTCTGATATTTTTCGGGTTGGTCGTGGGAGACATTGCAGCATATTTTACTGCATCACATTTCGAAAAAGTTTTTACTGAAAAAATGTACAGGCACGAAAAAATCGAAAAAAAATATGAATACGGAAAAGATTTATTTAATAAATATGGAGTGTGGGGTATATTCCTGAGCCGTTTTTTATTGCTCGGATTAGGCGCCCCGTTAAACTACATATCGGGATTCAGCAAATACTCGTTCAGGAAATTTCTTGCTTATTCAGCATCGGGTGAGTTACTTTACGTTTCAATTTACACTTATATAGGTTTTGTTTTCAAAGATAGCTGGGTATCGTTATTCGACATGATAATTGAATTCCCGTACATCCTGCTGCTCATCCTTTTGGCAATATTTTCTTTTTACCAGTTAAAACGACACCTTTAGCCGGTTGTTTGCAATATTATCCGTTCCCTTTACTAATAAAAAAATGATAATTTTCACCATCCTTTAACAAATTTAAGAACTGGTGCCTGCGTCTCTTAAGCCCGTTTGGGTATCCCTACTGCCTTTACCATTTTTTGGGTTCTATCTAATTTGTTCATATCGCATCTCTCTCCCAGGTTTATATAAACTGTATCTTTTGACAGTAATAACAGTATTTACATGAAAAGAATTAAAACCTTATTGCTGGTGGCAATGGTTTTGACCGCGGTAACGGCAGTTGCGGTTGCAGGAGCTGATGATTCAGTCAGTTCAGCGACCGATGTTATTACGAGTTATTCCAATAACAACGTAACCCGTGACGCGGTTAAAACTGAACTCAGAATAAATACGTCTCAGGAACGCTTACAAAAGCAGACCTGAAAAAAGTGATAACAGCGGCTTATAACCGTAACCTTCTCAAGAGAGATGATTTGAGGTGGCTGCTTGGTGAAATGTATAAAGAAGGCAAGCTCACAAAGGCAGATATGAAGTTCCTTATTACGGAAGCATATAAAGCCGGTGAACTCAAACGCGACGACGTAGCATGGATAATAACCCATGCTTACAAGAACGGCGAACTCACACGGGCTGATGTCAAATGGCTCATAGTGGAAGGTTACAAAGCAAGAGAACTTACCAGGGATGACATGAGATGGATACTGCTCGAAGCCATCAAGCATGGCGAATTGCGAAAGACTGATGTGGTCTGGATCGTCAATGAAGGATACAAGGCAAATGAACTTACGACATCAGACATCACCGAAGCAGAGGTGAATTCAGCGCCTGTTGATAGTGAACCGGCATATGTGCCAACTGTTGAGACAATAACAGAACCCAACGCAGAGACAGCGTCAGAAGCCGCAACTGCAAAGACGCTTCAAAACTTGTGACACTGAAGGAAAAGTTCGTTTCCCTTGCAGACCAGTTAAGAACTGCGGCTGAAAAGAACGATTACCAGGGAGGAAGGAGAATAATCTCGCAAATGAAAGACACTGTCACAAGCTTCAGGACTGAAACTAAATTGCTTATTGCAGGAAATGAAGCAGGCGCAAGAGATGCCCTGAACTCTGCACTTGAAGCGAACAGCGATTATTTCGACTCTCTCGTGACCGAAGCCAGGGAAGCAAGAAAGAACAGGAACCTTGAGTTCTTTGACCTTGCGCTGGCACGAGCCCAGGGAAGGCTGGATAAGGCAAAGGAAAAGGGTGTCGATGTGAGCGCGCTCCAGGTAAAGCTTGATGAGATAAGCAACCTCAGAAGCGCTTTTGTGGATGCCATGAACGAAGGGATTGCTGCATGCGATGGAGAAGGTATCGGAAAGTGTACGAAACCTGAAGTTGAAGCATTCAAGACCGTACGAGAGGAAATAAAGAACAAGTATAGAGAGCTTGTATAAATCGCAAAGACAACCGGGCAGAGCCAGAGGTTCGCTAATGCGATAAGAGTTGCAAGAGACATTATATCAAAGAGCGAAACAGTTCTGGATGGGTTTGAGAAGCGAGGTGTAGATGTGTCTGCTGAAAAAGCGGGACTTGAGGAAATAAAGGGTATTGTGGATTCGGCAGAGACTAAATACAAGGCTGGCGACTTTACCGGAGCCCAGCAAGACCTCAAGAAAGCACAGGAAATGTTCAAGAATATCCGGAGTAAAGCAGTTACAAGGAGGAATACAAGATGAAAAAGCTACACCTGATCCTTGTGGGTCTTCTTATCATCGGGGTGTTGTTCTCTGGCTGCACGAGCAAGAAAGCCGCCGAGCAGCCTTCACAGACGCCGACCCCGCAAGAGGCAGGGCTTGAAGGGAACATAAGCGTTCCTGGTGAAAAAGACCTGCTTGTAGAGGAACCGCTAACAAGCGAAGATGAGAATGTCGATATGGGCTCATTGATCTGAGCCTTTTTTTTTCTTTTTTGTTTCATAAACTAAATATCGTTTTTAATATTGGGATACTATTTTACCGAATGTGACAATATTAGCCAGCATGGATATACTGAAAAAAATCCCAAAAAAATACCCTCTGGCATTAATACTCACCCTGTTTATCGGATCCCTGTTGATACTTCTGTCACCGGAAGATAAAGAACTGGGCGCGATTTTGAAATTGATATACCTTCATGGCGCCCTTGTAACAGCAGGTCTCTCCCTGTTCACAGCAGTTGGTTTGGTAAGCATCATAACGCTTTTCAGGAGCAGGATGAAATTCAAAATGCTCTTTGCCATCGAAAAAACGGCTGTTATCTACTGGGTCGCAGCTACCATAATCGGCGACCTGACCTCGGTGATCGCATGGGGTGGCATCAATCCGGGCGAACCCAGGTTCGCTGCTACGATCATCATCTCCCTGCTATCAGTGGGTGTTTATTTTATTTCCACTTCGATCGATGATCGTAAAATAATATCCCTTCTTGGTATCGGGCTGGCTATGTCTGTGTGGGCGATAATGGGAAGCGCAGGGAAGATACTGCATCCTGATAATCCATTCGGCGCATCTGAACCGTCCATAAGAACATTTTTCTTTTTGATCACACTGGTATTTCTAGCAGCCTCAGTCATGACAGTGCGCTGGATCAAAAAGCAAAAATAGGAACAAGGGCATATCAAACCGAGGAGAAGAGCAAATGGATAAGATGACGCCAGCCATGCGCCAGTACTACGAAGCAAAGGAAAAGCATAAAGATGCCCTCATATTTTTCAGGATGGGCGACTTCTACGAGTCCTTTGGCGACGACGCAAAGGTGATAGCAAAAGAGCTTGAGATCACACTCACATCCCGCGGCAGGGATAAAGATGGCGAGAACATGCCCCTTGCAGGCATCCCTTATCATGCCGTGGACTCCTACCTCCCAAAACTCATAAAAAAAGGATACAAAGTGGCGATATGCGAGCAGCTTGAAGACCCGAAGAACGCCAAAGGCGTTGTGAAGCGCGGCGTGGTCAGGGTCATCACCCCAGGCACTGTTATTGATCCATCCCTGATCTGCGACCAATCCAACAATTACCTGATGTCCATATCTGGCGATGGCGCAGAGTTCGGTGTATCGTTCCTGGATGTGAGCACGGGCGAGTTCATGACCACGCAGTTCTCAGATAACGGGAATTACGAAAGGATAATTAGCGAGGCGTCGCGGATGCGTCCAGCTGAATGCGTCCTTCCGCCTTTGCTTTTTGATAATAAGAGACTTAATGACAGACTGAAAGAACACAGCATCGTGCTAAATAAATTCGATGCAGACGCTTTTGATAAAAAAACCGCGCGTGAAACCCTCATCAGTCATTTTGGCGTTCTAACGCTTGAAGGCATGGGATGCGAGGCGCTACCACATGCAATTTCCTCATCTGGCGCCGCACTTCTGTATGCAAAGACCACGCAGATGAGAGACCTGGCTCATATCCAGTCTGTCAGGACTTATTTCGAGAACGAGTTCATGGTTCTGGATTCCATCACGTTGCGCAATCTTGAGATAATACAGGGAGTGCGCGGTGATAATTCATCCCTGCTGAGCATTCTCGACAGCACAAGAACGCCCATGGGCGGGCGGATGCTCCGGAAAATGCTCCTCAAACCCCTTATCCAGGCAGGTAAGATCGCAGAAAGACTTGATGCGGTAGATGAACTCGTGAAAAAGACGCTGCTGCGCTTTGACCTGCGCTCGCAGCTTGGCAGGGTCAGGGATATCGAACGCCTCATCGGGCGCATCGTTTATGGGAACTCGAACGCGCGTGACCTGATAGCTCTCAAGGTATCTCTCACTGCTCTGCCTGAAATTTCAAGATCCCTTAAGGAAAGCGATATCAAATCGGGGTTGCTGATGAACATCATCCAGTCGCTTGGGGATTTTGGCGATGTTGTGGCTTTACTTACGCGGGCTATCATGGACGAACCGCCTCTTAGTGTCCGGGAAGGAGGGATGATAAAGGAAGGCTACAACGAGAAACTGGATGAGTTTAAACTAATGTCGCACCACGGCAAGGACTGGATAGCGCAGATGCAGCAGAAAGAGCGTGACCGCACCGGAATAAAATCGCTTAAGATCGGTTATAATTCTGTCTTTGGTTACTACATTGAGGTAACCAAATCCAATCTGGCGCAGGTGCCATCTGATTACATAAGAAAGCAGACAACAGCGAACAGCGAGCGCTTCTACACGCCTGAACTCAAGGAAAAAGAGGTGCTGATACTCTCTGCTGATGAAAAAAGGGTAGCGCTTGAGTTTGAGCTTTTCACGGATATCAATTATCAGATCGCAGCGCAGGCAAAGGAATTGCAGACGACGGCTGCCGCGCTCGGAGAAATAGATGTCATTTCGAACCTTGCCGAAGTAGCGGTCAATAACAGGTATGTGAGACCTGAAGTGAACGAGAGCGGAAATATCCTGATCCGTGATGGCAGGCATCCTGTAGTAGAAAGAACGCTTTCAGGCTTTGTCCCGAATGATACGCAAATGGACTGCCAGGAGAACCAGTTCCTTCTCATAACAGGTCCCAACATGGCTGGAAAATCCACCTACATGAGGCAGAATGCGCTGATCGTGATAATGGCTCAGCTCGGGAGCTTCGTGCCCGCATCTTACGCATCAGTGGGCATCGTTGACAGGATATTCACGCGCGTTGGCGCCTTTGACGATCTTGCCAGCGGGCAGAGCACTTTCATGATAGAAATGGTAGAACTTGCGAACATACTGAATAATGCAACTCCGAAGAGCTTCATCCTGCTTGATGAAATAGGAAGGGGCACAAGCACATACGACGGCTTCAGCATCGCAAAAGCCGTTGTAGAGTTCATCCACAACAAAGACCGCGTGGGGGTGCGCTCGCTTTTTGCCACGCATTACCACCAGCTTACCGCGGTCGAAGGAGTCCTTAAGAGGGTGAAGAACTATCACATTGCGGTGAAAGAAGAAGGCAGCGACCTTGTGTTCCTGCGAAAGATCATCCCTGGTGCCACGGACAGGAGCTACGGCATTCATGTGGCGCGGCTGGCTGGAGTGCCGCTTAAGGTTACGCAGAGGGCGAAGGAGATATTGAAAGAGCTGGAGGATGGGAGCCAGATCGTGAGAGGAAAGGATAGCTCAAGATACACGCAGGTCGTGCTTTTCGGTGCTGAGGAGAAAAAGGAATCTCCCGTTGTCGAGGAATTGAAGAACCTGAATGTGGATGCCATGACGCCTCTTGAGGCGCTCAATGCGCTGGCGGCGATGAAGAAGAAGGCAGGAGAATAATGGTGCAACCGAGAAAAAAAAGGACATTGAAGGACATAATCGGGCTTGTAAAAGCAGAAGGGGATGCGGTAGAGTCAAAAAAGCGAGTCCAGAAGGGACTTAAATGATCTTTGCTGAATCCTCATATTTTATCGCCCATTTGAAATTACTTTCCTGTATGGATATGTCGCATGAATTAAGATCGTTTTTTGCCTCATCGATCTCTTTTGATATCAGATCAGGCGCAATTTCTATCTTTACTATCTTCCCTTTTTCGAGACACTTTTCAAACTGATATCTCATTATACTTTATGGATTACCATTCCCATGTTAATCCTTTCGAAAAGTGGTCTATCCTTTGCCTCCAGTTTCCTGAATTCGGTGGAATCAAGAATGATAGGAGATATCTTCCTTGGGATATCCTCTTGATAACGATCATGAAGAATGGCAATTTCTCTTTTATCAACTGATTCTATGAAAATATCTATATCGCTGTCTATTGTATCCTCCCCTTCAGCGCAGCTTCCGAAAAGGATGATCCTTGATGAGATTTCTTTTAAAGGTAGAATGAACGGATCTATTTCCAGAAGGGTGAGAAGTATCTTGAACTCCCTGAGCAGGAAATTTTCCATGTTCGCCCTATATATTACAAGCCTGCCCCTATGCTCTCTTAAAACAAGTCCGGCTTCTTCCAGTGATCTCAGGCTCTGGCTAGTTGACCCCAGACTGATACTAAGATTTCTTGATATCTCTCGTACATAGTAGCCATCCCGATATCTTCGACCAAGATATTGTATTATTTGTATAGATGGCTTTGAGAATACGTTCATTATTTTGAACATATGTTCATATATGTGAACGATAATATTTAAGAATTTGGGTAGCAGGAAAGGTTCTGCACAGTTCTCATCAATACGATATGCTTGACAGCAGATGAACATACTATTAACACATTCGGTCATTAATATCTTAACGGCGCTGGGGTTGCGACCCCAGACCCCAGCGGATGCGCCGCCTTTGGCGGGGTTTAACAAGAAATCACCTGTTGCAGATAATCACAAACCGCAGATGAAAGCGGATGAACGCAGATTTACCGAGACGGGAACACGGATGACGCGGATTTAACGGATTTTCGCGGATACGAAATCCGTGTGCATCCGCGTCAACCGTTGCGCCAGTTGACGTCGCCCACACGTATGGCTATCGCCATACGTGG
>JAHIHJ010000386.1 GCA_018899795.1 Methanobacteriota archaeon | reverse complement strand
ACGGCGTGCTGTGGGGCGCTTTCGGAACGACAGGGCAGAGGTGCACAGCAGCAAGCCGCGTCATCGTGCATGAGAAGATCCTGCCTGCGTTCCAGAAGAGGCTCATCGAGAGAACAAAAAAACTAAAGCTCGGAAATGGTCTTGATGAGAGTACTGACGTGGGGCCTGTTATCAATAATTCCCAGCTTCAGAAGATCGCAAAATACGTGGACATCGGGAAAAAGGAAGGGGCAAAACTGGCACTGGGCGGAAAGACAGCACAACCGCTCCCCGGATATTTCTTTGAGCCCACGATATTTACGGACGTATTTTCAGATATGCGGATAGCGCAGGAGGAGATATTCGGTCCTGTTCTTTCCATAATAAGCGCAGGAAGCTTTGATGAGGCTATCGATATCGCAAATTCCGTGGAGTACGGTCTTTCATCATCCATTTATACAGAAAATATAAAAAATGCGTTCAGGGCAATTGAAAAGCTCGATACCGGAATAACATACATCAACGCCCCGACCATCGGCGCTGAGATACACCTTCCTTTCGGCGGAACCAAGGCAACGGGGAACGGCACGCGGGAGGCTGGCACTACAGCAATACAGGAGTTTTCTGAGATAAAGACGGTTTATTTCGATTACAGCGGAAAGCTCCAGAAAGCTCAGATAGATGTGGAGTAGATAATAGATGTGAAGTGGACATTAGATGTGGATCAGACATGAGAAAAATCACAAATATATCAAAGGAAATAATAAAACGGGATAATAAGGTGGTAGGCTCGCTCACGCGCCCGTATGAACTGGTGATCGACCATGCAGAGGGCTCGACGATATATGATGTCGAAGGCAACAGCTACATCGATTTTGCTGCAAGCGTGGCTGTGATGAATATAGGATACAACTGCAAAGCGGTCAAAAAGGCGGTATGCTCCCAGCTTGAAAAAATGATGCATTGCGGCTTCTCTGATTTTTATGCAGAGATGCCGGTAAAACTTGCAGAGAAACTCTGCGCGATGACAGGATACGATAAGGTCTTTCTCTCAAACTCAGGCGCAGAGGCTGTTGAGGCAGCCATGAAGCTTGCTTTCTGGTACACAAAGAGGAGCAGCATGATCGCATTCTACCGCGCGTTCCACGGCAGGACGCTGGGCGCGCTATCGCTTTCAGGTTCAAAGCGGCGGCATAAAGAGCATTTTCCATCTCTGCGGGTTATACACTCTCACTATGCATACTGCTACCGCTGCCCTTTAAACCTTGAGTATCCCGGATGCGGGGTTGCTTGTGTTGAGGAGATCGAACGGACCATATTCAAAAGAGAACTTTCGCCTGAAGATACTGCAGCTATCGCCGTGGAACCAATACAGGGAGAAGGTGGGTTCATCGTCCCGCCAGTTGAATTCCATAAGGAGCTTCGGAGGATATGCGATGATAATGACGTTCTCCTTATCGCGGATGAGATACAGAGCGGCGGATTTCGCACAGGGAAGTTCATGGCTATGGAGAACTTCGGTGTGAGGGCTGATATAGTGTGCATGTCAAAATCCATAGGCGGCGGGATACCTCTTGGCGCAACGCTGTCAACGGATAAGATAATGAGCTGGGAACCGGGAGCCCATGCCAATACCTTTGGCGGAAACCTGCTTGCAGCAGCAGGCGGGCTTGCCACGCTTGAGTTCATGGAGAGCAGCAAGCTTGGCGATAAGGCTGTTGAGAAGGGGAATTATATTATGAAACGCCTGAACGAACTGAAGGATGAATATCCTCTGATAGGGGATGTGAGAGGGATTGGTCTTATGATAGGCGCCGAGCTTGTTGAAGAGAATAAGGAACCTGCTATGCTAAAGCGCGAGCAGATAGTCAGGAAGGCTCTTGATGGGGGCTTGATATTGCTCCCTGCAGGCGATTCTGTTATCAGGTTCGTGCCGCCGCTTATTATTTCGAGGACTGAGATCGACAGGGGACTTGAGATATTCGAGAGGGCGCTTAAGGGTATTTGACCTCCTGAAAATTTGATTCAGGGAGCGAATCTGACCCTTATCTTCAAATATTGCGCAGGTTACTGCGCAAAGAATAAAAAATTATAAGTAGTAGTATTACTAAATACTTTATTATGAAAGTTGTTTTCAGGATTATTGGCTCTGAAGAAGACCTGAAGGATTTTGACGGCGTTGAAGAAAATGTCCATTTTTGTTTCAGACCCTCTGAAAAAAACATATTCGAACTCGTAAAAAAAAGTCCAAAATTGAAGCGGATTCAACTGCCCACTTCATACCAGAAAACTATCTCAAACACGACAAAAGAGTTTTTAAAAATCAAAAACATAAAATTGATGACAGGGGATATCTGGGGACACAGGACTGATATTGACAGATTTGCCGAACTCGATGTATAAATAGCGTCAGGTCACTTCTTCGAGGCTGATAGAACCGTTAGCTGTTCAAACATATAGTTTTCTTGCCGAATATCTTCCACGGCATAGCCCATAGAAACCATTCTTGATCTTATTTCATCGATCCCGGTAAGGGATGAAACGAGCATCAATATCTTTCCGTCCGGCACAAGACATCTGCCTGCATCTTCGAGAAATCGCAAAATCACCGTTCTGCCGTCGCATCCTCCATCGAGGGCTGCATTCAGCCATCCATCGTCCCTTTCGTCTTCTTTTGTTGGAAGGTATGGGGGATTGAAAATAATTAAATCAAAATGTCCTTTAATGCAGCTTAATAGATCTCCTCTTATTACTTCAACCCCGTTCTCTCTTGTGCATTTTGCAGCATGAGGGTTGATATCGATACCTATGACGCTTGCTTTTGTATTTGCTTTAATGACCGCGGATATGATCCCGCTTCCGCATCCAGCTTCCAGTATGCGTTCTGATCCTTTTATTTCAGATAGCGCTGCATCTGCAAGAAGAAAAGAATCTTCTGAAGGTTCATAAACATTATCTATGATGTTGATTGAAGTATTCTTATATCGAATATTCATTATTTTCAACTGTATCTTTAGATGATCCTTGCTTCTTCATGTCGCTTTTATTATTCTCCTATTTTTTTTCTACCCGTGACGATCTCTGCATGGCATTCCGAGCAGAACTTGGGCTGATGGCAGTCGCTGCATATCTGACCTATCAGTACCTCTTTCTTATGAGTGGTCAGCCAGTCTTTGGGATGCTCATCACTGTGGCATGTAGCGCATAGATTGGGTTTTATTACTGGCTCATGTTTCACATTTGAGTGACATTCATAACATGCTATCTTGTTATTAGAGACATGATTCTCATGAACGAAACTGAAATCATCGTACTTATCTACTCTTTCTTTTACATTATGACAGGAATAACACATGCTCTTTTTAACAACATCATTTGCCCCTGTTGACAGGCTTGAATGGCATGTCAGACAATCAAATCCGCTATCTATATGGGTATTATGGTTAAAATTCGTGTAATTCTTGTGCGTCTGT
>JAHIHJ010000385.1 GCA_018899795.1 Methanobacteriota archaeon | reverse complement strand
GTCTGGATTATCTCATCAGGCGAAACCCCAAGCGCATCTGCCAGAAGCTGCCTTGAACCCAGGACGTTCATAACAACTCTGCTGCCGTTCACGTTAGTAAAAAGAGTTGGCTCTTTTCCGACAGAAGCTGATACTTCGTACACTGGCGAGAGGGATTCATTAACTTCCCTTAGCTTCCCTTCCTCTTTGAGCTTATCTAAAAATCCGCGCAAACTCATTCACGCCACCGCTTGTAGAGTTTATGCTCGATACCCAGAAGGTCAAGAGCGCGTCCAGCCATAAAATCGATAATATCGTCAATAGACTCAGGCTTTGGATAGAATGCAGGAGAAGCGGGAAGAATTGATGCGCCTGCTCTTGCTGCCCGTCCCATGTTCTCTATATGTATCAGATTAAGGGGGGTTTCGCGTACCATCAGGACAAGGGGGCGTTTTTCTTTCAGGCAGACATCAGCGGCTCTTGAGAGCAGTGTATCAGACATACCCATAGCGATAGAAGCCAGTGATTTCATGCTGCACGGAGCCACTATCATGCCTCTTGACCTGTGAGAGCCGCTTGCTATCGGAGCCGTGAAATCATCATCCTTATAGACATGGTCTGCCAGTTTTTCTACGTCCCTGACTGAATGGTCTGTCTCTATTGCGATGAGCTGCTTTGCGGAATCTGACAGGACTAAATGGGTCTTGACCCCTTTTGTTCTCTTTAAGGTTTCAAGCAGGCGTATCCCGTACTGAACGCCTGAAGCGCCGCTGATTCCAATTATTATTTCATTATTCATGCTGTGTTAATTGTTCTGCAATGTTTGAATAGTTTTTGTTAAGTAATAAGCAGAATTAAATATCGCGTATTTCAATTATAACCTGTGATCCAGGTTATTAAGGACATCGCAATGCGCATCGGTCTTGGCATAATATTTGGCATGTTACTGTTGATGTTCACCGCAATGCTGAAAACCATATTTTATCAGAAAAGCAAACAGATCAATCTAATTATTGTCTTTATCCTGATAGCATTGATCGCGTATGCCCTTGGCGATATCGCCCTGGATCTACTTCACTTTTGATCTTCGTATCCTGAATTTTCCGATCAGTTTTCTCCATCTGCTCTTACTGGCATTTTTTGTCTTGACCCTCAGGTAGCCGCGTTTTGAATTTATCACCATCTTGAATATAGTCCCTTCAGGGAATGATTCAAGAAAATTTTTAAACTCCCCTGATGCTGTGTCTTTATTAACTCCGGTAAATTCAATACTCATACATTTACACTATTTTTTTTGAATCAATATATAGATATCTTTAATGGCTGCTTCATGAGATAATTTAGAAAACTTATTTGCCTGACAGGACTATTAAGAGCCTATGAGAACTGTTTACCTTGCAGCGCCACTTTTTTCTGAAGCCGAACTCGATTTTAACCGGATGTTACGTGATGAGATAAAAAGTTCCGGCTTTAATGTATTTCTGCCGCAGGAGGACTCAAATAACGTGAAAGACAGGGACGACAGGCAGAGCATCATCTTCTCTAAGAACGAGGCTGCGATAGAGAGTTCAGACATAATCGTCGCAGTTGTGGACGGGGCTGATGTTGATTCAGGTACAGCCTGGGAGATAGGATATGCGTATGCGCGGGGTAAGCCCATACTTGGACTCAGGACTGATTTCAGGACACTGGGGATAGAAGGCACTGTGAACCTGATGATAGAGAGGTCTGTAGTCCTGTGTATGAGCATAAGGGAGCTATTAAATCGTTTGAAGTCGTTGTGATCATATATGAAAATAACAGGTATTTCAGGAAGCCCGAACGCCGGAGGCAACAACGAGAAGATAATTGACCTGGCTCTTGGCATAGCGAAAGAAAAAGGATTCAAGACTGAAAAAATATTTCTTTCAAAACTGAAGGTCTTACCGTGCGATGACTGCGGGGCGTGTAAGAAAGAGAAAGGTTGCCCTATAGATGACGATATGGCTGGCATCTATGAAAAGCTTGAGGCAAGCGATGCCATCATCGTATCTTCGCCCGTATTCTTCGGGAGCGTGTCGGCGCAGATCAAAGCTCTTTTTGACCGAAGCATTGTTTTGCGAAGGAACGGGTTTTTGCTGAAAGGAAAAGTCGGCGCGGCTGTAGCAGTGGGTGGCTCCCGCAACGGGGGGCAGGAATTTACTATCCAGGCGATCCATTCATGGATGCACATACACGGAATGATCGTTGTCGGGGATATGTCGCACTTTGGCGGGATAGCTTTCAAACCTGTGGATTCAGATGAGGTGGGTCTAAAGACTGTAAAGGATACTGTGAACATGATGTGCGAAACACTTACGAGATTCAGGTAAATGGACGAATATCATTTAAGAAATCATTTAAGTAAACTGTTCTCGAAACCAGAAGAAGGGGAATATGTCCCCATAACTTTCGTTGAGTTCAGGAGAAGACTCGTGGGCTGGTCTTGCGAACTTAAAAGAAGTGTATATGTCGAGAACGATGAGGATAAGGAAAAACTGAAGCGTGTCAGGGAAGTAAATGTGATGGTGGCGATAAATCACATTTCCAGGAAGCTGTCTTCCATCGAACTTACGGATGAGGAGAAAGCCCAGTTCGAGGAAGTTTATTCGCTTTTCCTTAAAAAAGGGGGAGAGCTGATGTACACACGTAAAAAGGTCGGGGCTAAAACCGTATCATTTTTTGAGCTAAGGGAAATCGAGAAAAGAGGTACTGAAACTCCGGGAAAAAGTTTGCTATCTGATAGGATATAAACAAGAATTAATGGATAAAATCTATTGTAGAAAAAAAAATTATTGCAGCAATCGGGTGAAATCGAAAGGTTCAACCTTTATTTTACGGTCTGTTACTTTAACTGGCTTATAGTTTGGATCTTTTCCCTTCCCCAGCGTTTTGAATATTTGATCTTCCGTTACATCGAGAATTCCCATTAATTAATTCCTCTCTTAACATTTTTAGAGTATCTGTAATAATTGTAAATGCACCATACAGTATATATTATTAACTGTAGTATATATAATTACTATCATTATCATAACAATGTTCGCATTAAAAAATACCTACCAGACCTGCCCGAACCTTTCCCGGAAAACAAGATCTCGAAGCTCTTTTCTTTCAGATGATCTCTTTTTCATGACAGGATATCCGAGTGCTACAACAGCCATAAGTTCAAAATACTCCGGCGCGCCAAGGACTGAATTCACATCTTCTTTCATCTTCAATATCTCCCCCAGCCACACTGCGCCCAGGTCCATGGAATGAATGGCAAGCAGCATATTCTGTATGCAGGCGCCAATGGACTGCACGTCTTTAGTGCGATCGTAAATCTCGTTCTTATCAAGAAAGACCGCTATCAATACAGGAGCATTCTTGATGATAGATCCGTAATGAGTCAGCCCGGAAAGCTTTTCCTTTGTGCCCTCGTCCCTCACAACAATGAACTTCCATGCCTGGTTGTTAAGACCTGAAGGAGCCCATCTCCCGGCATCTATTATTTCTTCGAGCGCAGTATCTGTTACCCCCTCATCTGTAAATTCACGGACGCTGCGCCTTGACTTTATTGCTTCGATGACATTCATGTTATCACCCGTACATCTGCGGGTCAGGCGGCTGTACCTGCAGGAGAGGTATAAGGTTTTCCACAGATAAAGGGAACACTGCCGTTATCTCTTCGCCGCAATCAGGACATTTTTTTGTAAGGTGGATAGGCGTTGCTGTGATAGTCTCATCATAAATGGATTCTGAAATGAAAGGACTGATAATGGAAGCCGACTGCCCTATATTGAACTCACCGCCTGCCAGGAAATCATAATAAGTGATCGTCTCCAGACAGCCGCATTTGCAGCGGAATTCGACCTTGTTTTTCAGGAACCTGTTATACCTGTTTTTCTGCGATAAAGTAACGAGCAGTTCTTTCATCGGTTTAAGATTTATCTTCTTATACTAAATCCCTTCGGATTCGTAACCAAAAATTCATTATTGATTGGAATATAAGGATATGAATTATTAGCAGACTTTGCTTATCTGTGTCCTCTGTGCTCTCTTACGTAAATTTGACAGAGATAGGGATTTCAGTCTTAAGATGGCTTACGAGTTCAGATTTGCCAGCCCATGCAAAAAAACGCTTTAGCTTGACTTTCGAAATTTCAACTGTTCCGGTCAAACGTTCGTTCTGCCTATCCATAATGTATCTATTCACATCGTTTTTATCCCACTTTTCAAGCGACTTTACCTTATGTATGTTCTTTAAGAATCTACTATAATCCGACAGGGTTTTCTCTGCCGTGCCCTTGATCTTAAGGTCCTTGAGGAATTCATCGATTATATTAACCATATACTTAATATGTCTTACTAGGCAATAAAGCAATGATCTAAAAAATTTTAAAATTGCCATAATATATTATTCCAGCTAAACAGGTACGAACAGGCGATCCCAATGCTTCCCGTAGTAACGAACTCCCTCACAAAACGATTCGGCGAACTGACAGCAGTGGATGGCTTAACCATAACCATCCAGCCGGGTGAACTCTTTGGCTTCATCGGTCCAAACGGCGCAGGAAAGACCACCACCCTGCAGATGCTAAGCGGTCAGATACCCCCCACCTCAGGCACTGCTTCTGTAATGGGTATAGATGTCGCCTCCGACCCCATCTCAGTAAAAGCAGCCATCGGCATAGTTCCTGAAATTGAATACCCCCCCTCCTTCCTTACTGTTGAAGAATACCTGCATTTTGCGGCATCTGTCAGGGGACTGCCTGAGAACGGGAACGTGGACAGGTGGATAGAATTCTTCGGACTTGAAGAAAAGCGCGAGACCATGTGCATGAGCCTCTCTAAAGGTCAGAAGAAAAAAGTCACACTCTCGGCAGCGCTGCTTCATGAACCCAGAATGCTCTTCATGGACGAGCCTTTCCTCGACCTTGACCCGCTCATCCAGAGGAAACTCAAAGCATGGCTTCTCGACTTCGTCCGTGGGGGCGGTACAGTGTTCCTTAGCACCCACATCCTTGAGCGGCGCTTTGGAAGCGTGAGCCTCCTGCTGGCAAGCGGCTATACCCTGCCCATACGTTTCAGGCGGCTGTTTTTCCTGTTCTACATCAAGGATACCCTTTACTATATCTTCTTCACCATACTGCCAATGGTACTGGGACTCGCACTGGCGTCAGTGTTCGTGCCTATCTCTTTCTCATCCCTCTTTTATCTCTTCGTATCCCTGACCCTGTCCTTCCTCATCGGAATAAGCATAAGTGTACTGCTGTTCGCGGTACTTGCGCGCCTGGGCGGAGCCGTAATGGTCATAGTTGCAGCTTGCGGATCATATCTGTGGTTTATGGGGATCGATGTTAAAGAGGTCGCAGCTCAACTCCCCTCTCTTGTGTTCTACCATTCCCATTCTTTTTACATCGTGCTTGAAGTATTGATCATATCATTGCTGCTCGGAGTGCTATCCTCCTTTTTCATTAAAGAGATGCCCACCCCCCATGAGCGCAGAGCAAAAGAGGCATTCATGAGAACACTGCATTTGACCTCCAGGATTGTATCGAAATATGGTCCAATGCTGTCCAAGGATATCTTAGACCTTGTGCGCAGCGGCATCATATTCCCGGTCATACTGACTTTCCTGACACCGCTTCTGTTCTTATATGCGGTTACATGGTTCGTTGAATCTGTCATGCTCTGGAACTTCAGCTTTTCCCTGCTATTCTATGCTGCCATGGTGGGCTTCTTCTGCACACTGCTCTATAGCTGGCTCTCCAACATT
>JAHIHJ010000384.1 GCA_018899795.1 Methanobacteriota archaeon | reverse complement strand
AAGAGCATCTGAATCCTCAGGCTTTGCTATCACCTGAATGATGCTGCCGCTTCGCCCTTTTTTCATGGTGGCAGGTATAATGGATACGTCCCTTGCACCTTTTGCAAGAAGCTCATCTATCAGGTTCCCCAGCACCTGACCCGTAACATCGTCCACGTTCGTCTCAAGCATCTCTATGCTGTCTGAGATAAGGGCTTCATCAATTTCCCCTTCGATCACCCGCAGGACATTTGGAACAGCGCTCTCCATGCTTCCTGCCCCGTAACCTATTCTTTTTGCTGTCATCCCTGGACATGCGCCCTTCTCGTTCACGAAATGAGCAAGCAGCGCCGCGCCAGTGGGTGTGAGAAGCTCACCTTCGACCGGGCCAGACCGCCAGGGCAAAGAATATTCCTTTAAGATCTCAAGCGCGGCAGGCGCAGGCACAGGGAATTTCCCGTGCGAGAACTCGATGAATCCAGCGCCAACAGATATGGGGGTGCAGTAAATCCTGTGATCCTTAAGACCGAGGTCATGAAATGCAGTACACGCTCCCACGATATCCGCGATCGCGTCCTCCTGCCCGAGTTCATGGAAATGGAGTTTTTCGATCAGTACGCCATGCACTCTTGACTCCGCGCTGCCGAGTATGTTAAAGACCGAGACCGCATCCGAGATGACCTCTTCTGGAAGAGATAGGGAACTGATACGCCCGATGATCTCGGAAAGTTTCAGGTTCCCGTCTTTTTTCGTGGAAACATTGACTGCGGTTGCAGCGATGTCTTTCTTGGTTGTTCTGGTAACTTCGACCTTAACATCTGCAGCGGTTTCCATTGCATTCTTAACCTTATCTGCATCTGCCCCCAGGTCGATAAGGCATGCTGTGGTCATATCGCCTGACGCGCCGGAAAAAGGGTCAAAAAGTATCGCTTTCATCGAACTAATCTTATATATTATTCATATTTATAAAGACTTTCTTGATTTTTTTTCTTAACCGATGACGAATGAAATGGTTTTTGCCCTTCTAACTCAACTCTTCCCTTCTTATTTTTTCAATGACGCGTTCCCTTAGCGCGACAAGTTCCCTGCTGAACTCAACAGGATATACCGCTGCGCTGTCAAGTTTCCTGTAAATATCAGGCAAATTCGAGAGATTCTCACCTGTCCTCTGTCTAATCTTCTCAAGAGAAGGCCTGTTGCATACGATCCTCCCTTTTTCAACGACCTTTTCAAGTATTGGTATGGCATTATCAACATCCTCTTCTTCCAGAGATATGACATCTCTTACGAACTTCCCTTTTTCAACGATGCGCCACACACTTTTTTTTCCAGGGAGCGTGGCTTTTACAGGATCATCAGAGAGCTTCATCTTTGGCATGTGCTTTCCCTGCTCCACCACGTCCGAGAGCTTGTATATGCCGTCAAGGGCAGGTGTTGGGCGTCCCGTAACAAGTTCAGTCCCAACGCCGAACATGTCGATTTTCGCTCCTTTTTTCATCATCTCATCGATCTTCCATTCATTGAGGTCTCCGCTTGCCACTATCTTTACGTATTTTAGACCGCCATCATCAAGGAGCCTTCGTACCTCTTTTGAGAGTTCTGCCAGATCACCGCTGTCAAGCCTTACACCCAAGAGCTTTTCGCCCCTTTTTTCAAGTTCTTTTCCTACTATAACTGCTTTTTTTGCGCCTTCTATGCTGTTGTATGTGTCTATCAGAAGAAAGCACCGTTTTGGGAATGCTTCTGCATAAGCGCGGTAGGAATCGATCTCATGGTCAAAGCTCGTTACGAAGGAATGCGCCATGGTTCCTGAAACAGGTATGCCATGGATCTTTCCCGCAAGCACATTGGACGTGGAGTCGCATCCTCCGATATAGGTGGCCCGCGTTGCTTCAAGATGCCCGTCGCCCTGAGCGCGGCGGAGACCAAATTCAGCTATCGAACGCCCCCGTGCAGCATACACGACCCGCGAGGCTTTCGTTGCGATAAGGGTTGAGAAGTTCATTTTGTTGAGGAGATAAGTCTCGACGAGTTGCGCTTCCATTATGGGCGCAGTTACCCTGATCATGGGCTCAAGCGGGAATGCGATGCTGCCTTCGGGCATGGCAAGTATGTCGCCTGTGAACCTGAAGTCGCGAAGGTGCTTGAGGAAATCTTCATCGAAACCCTGACTTTGCAGGTATTCGATATCGTCATCTTCAAAGCGCAGGCTTTCGATATAGTCCAGCACATAATTTAATCCCGCTGTCACAAGATATTGGCCGAAAGGGATCTTCCTAACGAAATAATCGAAAGTGGCTTCAGGATTGTGCCCTGACTTCCAATAAGCCTGCATCATGGTAAGCTGGTAAAGGTCAGTTCGGAGGGCTTCGGACATTGGTTAATATTGGGAGTTTTAGAGGGTTAAATGTATGCATGTTAAAAAATCAGTGCTTCTTCTTATATCCCCTGCACACCTCAAAAAAGTTCATAAGCAGGTCGTTCCCGCGTTCAGTATGCGAGACCTCAGGATGCCACTGCACACCATACAGCGGCTTTGTCTTATGTTTCATCGCCTCTATCTCGCTTATGCGGGAGCGCGCGAGCCTCATGAAATCGGGAGGAAGCGCCGAGACCTCGTCTGCATGGGATGCCCAGACGCTTGTTTTGGGACCAAGACCTTTTAAGATATCATCTTCCTCAACGATCTCTATCTCGATAGCTGCGTAACCTCCAGCAGAGCCAGTCCTCAATTTACCACCGTATTCCAGCGCCATTACCTGATGCCCAAGACAGATGCCAAGTATAGGCAGGTCAAGTTCTCTGACATACTCCCTGCAATTGCCCGCGCGCTCAAGGGTGGGACCGCCGCTGAGTATCAGCCCGTCGGGTTCTTTTGCGAGGATCTCCTCTATGGTGGATGTATTTTTCACAAGTTCAACTTCCTGGTCAAGGTCGCGCACGGCGCGGTGGATCAGGTGACAGAATTGACCGTGGTTGTTGATGACGATGATTTTGACCATATTGTATCTACCTTTTTTATTTACAGATTTTATTAATCCCTTAAAAAAATACGACTAATGCATTTAACCTAAAATAGATAGTAGGTTAAGTATACATTGAGATTGAGAAGAGCCACCCTCTTCTCCGGTTCTACTTCTCCGGCATTTCTGCAAGTTTTAATCCCACGATCGACATTACAAGTACATAAAGCAGCAGAGTAGCCATAAAACCATATCCCGGCGTCTGCAGGCTGAGCTTTGAAGCTGCTATTAAAATTATCAATAGCGCAACCGAACCTATAGACGACAAAATCTCAATTTGCATCTTCTTCATAAGATCACAAGCCTGGCATCAATTATCCCGCCAACCGCTTTTATCTCGTCAAGTATCCTTTTATCTACTTCGTGGTCAATATTCAGCACCATTATCGCTTCGCCTCCAGCCTTTATTCTCCCGACCTGCATCCCTGCGATATTGATATCGTTCTTTCCCAGGATCATGCAGCATGGACCTATGATGTTTGGTCTGTCTTCAATCCTTGTCACTATCATGAAGCCTGACGGGATAACATCAATGAGGTATTCATCCAATTGAACAATACGCGGTTCCTTCCCTATTACTGTGCCGCTGATGACCCGGCTTTCGCCTTTCTTGCTCAATTTTATGGATATCTGGCTCGGATAGCCTACAACGGTCTTTGATTTACTCTCGACAACTTTTAATTTCCTTTCTTTTGCGATGGTTGGCGCATTAACATAATTCACACCCGCGCCAAGCATGGGTTCAAGCAGACCTTTCAATACCGCAAGAGTGACAGGAGCAACGCTCTGGTCGGCGATCTCGCCGCAGTAGGAAATTTCGATAGTTTCATAATTGCCGATAAGCTGCGTTCCCAGTTTTCCCATTTTCTCTGCAAGCGGGAAATACGGTTCAAGTATCTGCATGATCTCGGCTTTTACATAAGGCATATTGATGGCATTCTTAACAGGCAGTCCCTTAAGGGCGTTGACTATCTGCTCTGCGACCGTGACTGCGACATTTATCTGCGCTTCCTCGGTCGAGGCACCCAGATGCGGGGTCATAATGACCTGGTCTAATTCGATGAGGGGGTTCTCAAATGGTGGTTCCTTCGTGAACACATCAATAGCCGCGCCGCCGACTATGCCGTCTTTGACTGCCTTTGCGAGCGCCTCTTCATTAATAATACCTCCCCTTGCGCAGTTGATGAGGCGTACCCCTTTTCTCATTATCGCGAATTCCTTTGTGCTGATGAGGTCTTTTGTCTCTTTGGTAAGCGGTGTATGCACAGTAATATAATCCGCCCGCCTGACTATGTCTTCGACAGTTGTGAGTTCTACGCCCAGGTCTTTTGCTCTTTCCGCTGAAATGAACGGGTCATAGGCAAGTATTATCATTTCCATACCCAGCGCCCGTTTTGCCACTTCTGAACCTATCCTGCCAAGTCCTACAACCCCGAGCATTTTACCCCTGACCTCAACGCCCATGAACTTCTTCCGGTCCCATTTTTTGCTTTTGAGCGATGCGTTCGCCTGAGGTATGTTCCTTGACATTGACATCATCATGGCAATGGTATGCTCTGCTGCTGAGATGGTGTTCCCTTCCGGCGCGTTGACAACGATAATACCGCGTTCAGTAGCGGCATTTACGTCAATATTATCTACACCCACCCCTGCACGTCCAATTATTTTGAGCTTCTTACCTGCATTTATGACCTCTTTTGTCACCTGCGTCTCACTGCGAACGATAAGCGCCTCGTAATTCCCTATGCGCTTAATCAGATCCGATGGTTCAAGACCCGTTGCAATGTCCACATCTACGTCATTTTTTAATATTTCTATTCCCTGATCTGCTATCGGGTCACTTACAAGTACTTTCACGAATTATCACCAGACAATCCGGCTAAATAGGACTACAAGCATTTCAGCTTTTCGTTTAATTTAGAAAAATCCAAAGATACTTAATTTACTGGAAACCATGGAACTAAGATATTTCTTGAACTTTGACTTTTTTTCATGAGGCTCTTTTTCCACCATTCTGTACAGTTCCAGTAATTTATCAAACGATTTTTTCGCTATCGGCAGATATCCCGTAAAATAGGGCACATTCTCAACAAGGATATTATTGTGCTTATCATCCTGGATCTTTCCGAATATCACGTTTTCCCATATGAGGTACATATGGCATTTATCCATTAATTCCAGTTTTTTCCTATCCTGCATTTTTTCGTTCGTTGATGAGATACATCGCTGATAAAATGACTTAAATGTATTCATGTCGTTATCGACCAGAAAGTATCGAACGCTCGATGGCGAATTTGTCAGCGCGTATTGCATATATTCAGCATCAGGCAATGGATAAAGAGCCTGTTCTTCCATGGATTTAATTAAATTCTTCAAATAATCATTTACATTATCTTTATAAAGTTGTGTATTGAGTAACTGGGACAACTCATTATTATCAAGTATGCTGGCGATTTTCTGTAAAGTTTCAACGTGCTGTTTGAATTTAAGAGGCAAAAGCTCCTCGTCGGCAGAGAGCTTAATAACAATATTTTGTGATTCAAGCATACCAAGATTTTCTAAAAAAAGAATATGTTCTTTAAATAATTCGGGCTCAAATTTGTTATTTTTCGCAATATTATCGAAAGTGGCTCCGTCGTTCCTTGCGATCTCAAATATCACTAATTTTAATATATTTAAATCGATTTTCTTGAGATCCATCTTATGTTAAAATGTCAGTACGTCCATATATATCTTATTATACTGATTATGATAAGTATTTAAAATTTCACATTACGGATTCGTAAAAAACTATATTGTGCGTATGATGAACCATAATCCGAACACTATGAGGAACATTCCGCATGCTGCCAATACGCTTCTGTAAAGTTTTTCAGGCATAAGCGACCTGCCCCGGCTGAAAGAGCCTGAAACAAGTGAGTACCAGGCTGTATCTGCCATCCAGTGACCAAGCACAAAGACGCCGGCTGCGGTAAGTCCGGTCCTGAGCCCTTCTACTAGAAGACCGTTCCCTGCACTCAGCCACCACAGCCAGAAAAAGGGGTTTGATGCTGATGTCATTATTCCTGCAAGGACCGGATTTGTGACCGAAGAACTGCTCTTTATATCAAAACCCGCTTTTGCCCGTCCTTTTAATATCATACCACCAAACACGATCAGTGATATCCCGCCTATCAGGGATATCGCTCTGATAACACGTTCATTCATGATGGCTGTCATCCCTGCAATTATCAATATGCAGGTAAAGATCTCAAGAAGCGCATGCCCGAAAACAATTTTCGGTCCTGCTGTCCACCCTGTCTTTAGCGAGGATTCTATGGTCGCAAAGAGCATTGGACCAGGCACCATTGCGCCTGTAAACCCGACAGCGAAGCCTATGAGCAGCATCTCAAGTGGGGTCATACCACTTCCTGGTGATGACTGGAACATCCATCTGAATGAGTCTCCTTAAGTAACGATTACGACCTGTTAACTGATAAACGCAACTATTTTAATTTTTTTCTTAAGACATGATATCTTAAAAATGAAAGCAACCTTTTAATCCCCAAACCACCATTAAAACCCCTGGGAGATATAACTAACATGCCAATCAGATTCGACCGTTTCACGATCAAAGCCCAGGAAGCATTCCAGGAAGCTCAGAATATAACACTTGACAGGAACCAGCAGCAGATAGAAGTAGAGCATCTGCTCCTCGCACTCATCAACCAGAAAGAAGGTCTAACGCTCCAGCTTCTCCAGAAGCTCGGCGCAAACACAGCAGGAATAACATCCGCTCTTGAAGAGGAAATAGACAAACTCCCGCGCGTGGAAGGCGCCGGGGCAGGTCAGGTTTACGTCTCCACAAGGCTGAACAATGTGGTCGATGCCGCATTTGCCGAGATGAAGAACCTGCGCGATGAATATCTCAGCAGCGAACATCTTCTGCTTGCCATCGCGGATGAGAAAAACGGCATCTCTGCGCGCATCCTGAAAGGGAACGGCGCGTCAAAGGACGCACTCATGAAAGCCCTCAAGGAAGTAAGAGGCTCATCTCGCGTCACAGACCAGAATCCTGAGGCAAAATACGAAGCTCTTAAAAAATACGGGCGCGACCTCACCGAACTCGCTTCCCGCGGCAAGCTTGATCCCGTCATAGGGCGGGACAACGAGATCCGGCGCGTGCTTCAGGTGCTCTCGCGGCGCACCAAGAACAATCCAGTGCTCATAGGCGAGCCCGGCGTGGGGAAGACTGCCATTGTAGAAGGGCTGGCTCTGCGCATATTTATCGGGGACGTACCCGAGCCTATCAAGGACAAAAAAGTGGTGGCGCTTGACATGGGCGCGCTTGTGGCTGGCACCAAGTTCAGGGGCGAGTTCGAGGAGCGGCTCAAGGCTGTGATAAAGGAGGTACAGGATTCGGAAGGGAAAGTCATTCTTTTCATCGACGAACTTCATACAGTAGTGGGCGCGGGCGCGGCTGAAGGGGCGATGGATGCCTCCAATCTCCTGAAACCAGCACTTGCCCGCGGAGACCTGCGCTGCGTGGGGGCAACGACGCTTAACGAGTACCGCAAATACATTGAAAAAGACCCCGCTCTTGAGCGCCGTTTCCAGCCCGTGCTCGTGGGAGAACCCACAGTGGACGAGACCATATCCATTCTGCGCGGTCTAAAGGAAAAATACGAGGTGCATCACGGAGTACGGATACAGGACGCCGCCATCATCTCTGCCGCCGTGCTTTCTCACCGCTATATTACAGACCGCTTCCTTCCTGACAAAGCCATAGATCTTATCGATGAGGCAGCTTCAAAGCTCAGGATAGAGATAGACAGCATGCCGGCTGAGCTTGATGATATTGAGAGGAAGATAAGGCAGCTTGAGATCGAAAAACAGGCTGTGAAAAAGGAAAAGGACGAATACTCGAAAGAACGCCTTGAAAAAATAGATAAAGAACTCTCTGACCTGAAAGAAAAAAGCAGTTCGATGAAAGCGCACTGGCAGCTTGAGAAGGATGCCATCCAGAAGATACGCAAGATAAAGGGCGATATAGAAAAAACACGGATGGATTCTGAAAAAGCAGAACTTGAGGGAGCGCTTGAGAAAGCCTCAGAACTCAGGTACGGTGTATTGATCGACCTGCAAAAACAGCTTGATTCTGAAAACAAGAAACTGGTCGAACTCCAGAAAGACCAGAAGATGCTCAAAGAGGAGGTGGACGAGGAGGATATCGCTGAGGTCGTATCAAGGTGGACTCACGTTCCTGTGAGCAGGATGCTGGAAGGCGAGATGCAAAAGCTCGTGCACATGGAAGAGCGGATAAAACAACGCGTTGTGGGGCAGGAAGAAGCTGTTATCGCAGTTGCGAACGCTGTCAGGCGCGGGCGCGCGGGAATATCTGATCCGAAACGCCCCATCGGCTCTTTCATGTTCCTCGGTCCAACTGGCGTCGGGAAAACCGAACTTGGGCGCGCGCTTGCAGAGTTCCTGTTCGATGACGAGGCTGCGATGATACGGCTTGACATGAGCGAGTACATGGAAAAGCACACGGTAGCAAGGCTCATCGGCGCGCCGCCCGGCTACGTTGGATACGAGGAAGGCGGGCAGCTCACCGAAAAGGTAAGGAGGCGACCGTATGCGGTCATCCTGTTCGATGAGATCGAGAAAGCGCATCCCGATATCTTTAACCTCCTGCTCCAGATACTTGACGATGGAAGACTCACGGATGGGCATGGGCGCACTGTGGATTTCAAGAATACAGTTATCATAATGACATCCAACACCGGGAGCCAGTTAATATTCGAGTTAGGTGATAAAGAAGAGGTAATGAGGGAAAAAGTTTTAGATATCGTTCATAAGAATTTCAAGCCCGAGTTCCTTAACAGGCTTGATGAGATAATAATTTTCCACTCACTTAAACTCCCTGAAATAATGAAGATCGTGGATATCCAGTTCGGGATACTGAGCAAACGTCTTTCAGAAAGGAAGATCACCATCGATCTGACCCAGAAAGCCAGGGATTTCATTGGAAAGGCAGGTTATGACCCGCAGTTCGGGGCGCGTCCCATCAAGCGGACGATACAGCACCGGATACTTGACCCGCTGGCGATGAAGATACTCAATAAGGACTTTGCGGAAGGCGACACTGTGGAAGTTGATGTGAAAAAGGATAAGATGGTATTCAGGAAAGTAACCTGAAATGGCGATTTCGCATTATTTCAGGGTATAATGGGGGTTTGGGTTCACACTTGTTTTTATTTTTTCCTGAACTTCACGGCAGCGTCCTTCAAAGCTGTGATCCCGGGCAGGTTTTCACCTGCAAGGAAATCAATACAGGCTCCTCCGCCTGTGCTTACGTGAGAGAATTTGTTTGAAACGCCAAGCAGTTCTGCCGCTGCGGCGATATGCCCGCCTCCAACGACCGAGAATCCTGACTTTGATCCCGCTCTGATCAGCTCGTTAGTACCCAGAGCGAACGGTTCGTT
>JAHIHJ010000454.1 GCA_018899795.1 Methanobacteriota archaeon | reverse complement strand
GATGGCATAGAGTGTCTCTAAGGTTTTATCATGGCGCTGAAGTTCTGAAAAGAGATGGACGTTCTCTATTGCAACGCCGAGTTCGTTACCGATGGAGGCAAAAATATCCATTTCTTCCTGTGAAAAAGTATGCAACTTGGAGAAGTGGATACTTATCGTGCCAAGTATTTTACCTTTAAATATGATGGGCGTGCTGGCAAGGGATTTAACACCCTCATCCTGCAATAAGGGAATAAGATCGGGAGTTGGATACTGGGGTATATCTATAGCTACAGGTTTTCTCAATTTCACCGCCAGCCCAGAGACTCCAATGCCAGGTTTTATTATTTTTAAAGCCTCAACAAATTTCTGTGAGAATCTCTTATGAACCTTTAAAAGCAAGTCTCCATCTTCTTCTCTGAGATATATCCCGCCCCCGTCAGCCCCCATTATCTGCAATACGGTCTCAAGCGTGCCTCTCAGCATCTCATCCATATCGAGTGATTGACTTACGGTTTTAGCGACTGTGTAGAGGGCTAAAAGCTCCTGTGTTTTTTTCCTCATTGCTCCCTCCGCCCGCTTGCGCCGGATTTCTGATTCTCCTGAAAAGAGTTGATTAATCATAGATACTTGACCTTACAGGATGATTTCGATACTCAGTCCTTCAGCCATCTCCTTATATCGGTTTCGGATAGTCACTTCAGTGACGCCTGCCACTTTAGCAATTTTACTCTGCGCCCTTCTGTCACCACACAGGATTGAAGCAATGTATATCGCTGCTGCAACCATACTTGTTGGACCTCTACCATCTGTGAATTCCTTTTCAGAAGCCTGCCTGAGTATTTCAATGGTTTTTGACTGAACCTCACCGTGAAGATTCAATGCTGAGCAAAAACGTGGAACATAATCTATCGGCGATGTCGGTATCAGTTTTAGACCAAGTTCTTTTGAGATAAACCTGTATGTTCTCCCGATTTCCTTTCTGCTCACTCTTGAGACATCACCTATTTCATCAAGTGTTCTTGGAACACTGCACTGCCTGCATGCTACATATAACGCAGCTGCAGCAACTCCCTCTATACTTCGTCCCCTGATAAGGTTCTTCTCAACTGCTTTGCGATATACAAAAGCTGCATTCTCCCTCAGGTTTCTTGATAAGCCAAGCGCAGATTCCATTCTAGCAAGTTCAGAAAGAGCAAACGCCAGATTTCTTCCAGTCGCATTACTTAGACGAATGCGGCGCTGCCATTTTCTCAGGTGGTATAGCTGAGCCCTGCCCATCGATGAGATTGATTTACCGTATGAATCACGGTTTCGCCAGTCAATCATTGTAGATAGACCTTTATCGTGAACAGTATAGGTCATTGGAGCACCAACACGAGATAGTTTCTTCCTCTGTTCCTCATCATATGCCATCCATTCAGGTCCATGGTCTATAAAGTCAGCATCAACAACAAGTCCGCATTTATTACAGACTAACTCAGCCCTTTCATAATCATGGACAAGAATATGACTACCGCATTCAGGGCACTCTACCGTAGCTTTCTCAAACTGGCCAAGTTTTTGTTTTTCCTTTCTTAAGCGAATACTTTCCCTTATTTTCTCGCGTTCTTCCTTTTCAACTTCTTTAACTTTCTCAACTTCTGTCATTTAAACATCCACAATATATTATTTCATATTTGAGTTATTCTGGGTAAATGAGGTTGCGCTGAGAGCAAGATGATTACTTAAATTAGAATTGTATTTATTTTGCTCTTGGCTTTATTTTAGTTGAACCGCAATGTGGGCATTCTGTTTTGGGGTTTTTCATCATGAATGTTTTTCTGCATGACATGCAATAGAACATTCCACTTTCTTTTGCCATCCTCTCGAGGTCTTCAGGCGTCAAAGAGAAATGCAGATATGTGCTGCACATACTTCTCACCTCGTTTAATTATTCGTAATTATACGAATTTTTAATTTCACTATAGATTTAGAAACTTTTTAAGAGATTCAGGTTTTTACAATCAAAAATACGGCCTGATAAGGGAGACATAAGATAACGATGTCCAAAAAAAATAAACCAATAGACCATATTTGGTCAATTGGTCTTAAATCCCTCATACATTTCCACTCTTATTTATATTGAGCACCAGTTGGTTGTTCTGCCGTGCGGGCTCTCAGTTTTGCATAGAAATCTTTCTGTCTCTTTTTCTCTGCGGAGTCTTCTTTTGCAACTTTGACTTTTTGAGCATTCTCTGCATTGTCCATCATGTTATCCAGTCCTGCCATATTTTTC
>JAHIHJ010000383.1 GCA_018899795.1 Methanobacteriota archaeon | reverse complement strand
GCAGCAGCGCAGCATTTTGAAAGTTTTTCCAGATCAAGATTCTTCCATTGGTCTACAATAAGAGAGATAATGTCAACCCAATCTTTCTCGCGTGTTTTCGTCATGAGCTTCATTATCATCAAATCTTCCAGAGCAACAACGGGAGCTTTCACTGCTATTTTTCTGCCTTCTTCGTGAAAGCCGGAAATGCCAAGAAGCCTTGCCGAGTTCAATATCTCATCGGTTAACGGATAGCTCTTGCCCGTAGATATATCGAAAACTTCCCCTATACTGATATGCAGATCAATGTATCCGCCGTCAATTTTCTTTCTTCCAGTGAGAATGTCTTTCTTTTCTACTGCCTCGTATCCCAATGAATTCAGGAATCCTTTCAGTTTCCAGACATCACCCTTTGAGATGAAGTCCATGTCCTTCGTATAGCGATACCCTATTGTGTAGGCGCGCACAGCATAACCGCCTATGAGAACAAGCTTTATTTCCCATTTCTCGGCTTCAGTTTCAATATTTTCCAGATCCTTCAGGCTTTCAAGCTCTATGACGACATTCTTTTCCATGAATTACACCATATCCAATATTGCTTTTTCAAACGCGGAATACTGGAAGCATTTAACATTCCATTTTCTTTCCAGATCCCAGTAATCGATGCGAACATACTTTTCATCCTTGCTGCCTATTGTGAAAATCTTCTTTTCAATATTTCTATGAACCTGTTTTATTACAGCACTGTCAAAGACTTCTTTCCCTGCTTCTCTGTTTAAGGCTTCCAAAGAAAAACCAAGAGCATTGACTGCATGATATTCTGTGGCTGCGTTGATGACTTTTTCCCAATCTATCTTTTCCCGGTTCCTTAACAAAACTGCAAGCGCCCCCAAAACATCATTGTCTGCAAAACTCTCTGCAGCAGTATAATGCAGTGGCTGCACATGATCTACCATTTCTTCAGTTTCTGCGCGCTCTTTCAGGTCGCTGTGAAAATGCACGGACTGCGCTTTTGATTTTGTCTCATGAAAAACAACGCCATCAACTAATGTGGAATAATCGAAAAGCTTGAACAAAGAAATCCAGCCGTCAAGATCATCTTCTGACACGGAAAAGTGGAAAATGTTGACATCTCTGTAATAGTTTGTCCAGAAGCCTACCGCGCTGTCTTTTATGCTCATGTAATTCCATTTCGCATGTTTGTTAGCATATTCTGCTATTTTACCTATGAAAGCCTGCTTTCCAAGAAAACTGTAGATGGCCCATGCCTCAGTGACCTTTTCTGGAGCAAGAAGCCTGTAAAGATACACGCGCTGGTCATAATCAGCTTTCTTGTGTACGGCATAGCCATTGTCCTCGATCTCGTTCAGGAGCTTTGACACATATTTCAATTGTTTTTGTGTGAATTTTTTGGTTTCCGGATAGATCATGCTCACTGCATCCTCAAACCCGAAGAAATCTTTATGGAAGCTAAGCCAGAGCCTGTCATAAACCGTTTGCCGCATTACCCGCATTGGCATATTATTCACCTATTTTAGTAGGATAATTTAATATACTCTACTGTTTTGGTAGAATAAAAAGTTATGCTTCCGGAGGTTTACTATTTTCTCAGTTCTTTCAATCGCTCAATCTTTAATTCTTTAATATATATTTACCATTTTCTTTTTCTGTTCTGCCCATTTTTTCAAGGTTAACCAGAGAGGGCAGTAAAATCTCTCTTGTGCATTTGAATCTTACCTGCAGCTCTTCCGCAGTTCCTGGAGACTTTTTAAGTTCTTCAATAATCTGTTCTTCGAACCATTTTTCCATCCCAATTTGGGCAGCCTGTGAGATACGATCGTCTATTGGAGTCTCAAGACCGTAAGTTGCCCCAAGCTTATCTAATTTATCGGACAAATCTACTTCACATCTGAGATCTTCCCTTGACTGGCTCATGCATTCCTTTAATACAAGCTCCCAGTCAACCTTTGATCTTGCCAGGAGCAATAGATCCGCCTCATCGTCATCTCGCTCTGTAACGGTCTTGAAAAGAAAGATATCTTCTTTCGAGATCAACCTGATCGTCAGCAGTCCTGGTTCAAAAAGAACTTTTGACCGTTCGATCATCCCTGCTGACAATCTGAGTTTTCTGCATACATATTCATGAAATATATCCCATCTGAACCCATCTTCATTTTCAAGTATCTGTGTCGCCAGCATCTCTTGATATTCGGCACCAAGCCTATCGGTCTGGATTGTATGATATCCTGATTTTAAAAGCGCCTGGATCAGCTCCGCTGTCTCTTCACGGGTAGAAAGTAGAACGTCAATGTCCTTCGTTGCAGCTTTCAGGCCATATTTTATCATTGCTGCGCCGCCTATAAGGTAAAGGATAACAGGCGAAGTTAGAACATTTCCGACTTTTTTAAGCTCAGCAAATACGTATTTGTCATCGAATTTTACTCTTACCATCGTATATTATACTCCTTCAGCTTTTCCCTGACGTATGCCGGGTCAGGCATATACGGCTCCTCTGGCTGCTCCCATGTATTTAACAGTTTCAACACGCTCCCGGCGATATCTTCCACTTTATATCGCTTTGCTATTTTAAGAAAAAGGGACATGTCGAGTCTTGCCTTCAGGATATACATTATAACATAGGTGAGATTCCTTTTGCTGCGCGGGTCAGCAACAATAGCGTGTACTGCTATTTCTTCTCTGGATAGCGTTCTTGAAGCATAGAAATAATAATTTTCAGTGAGCATAAGCGGGATTTCTTCAGATATCAAGGTCAATCCAGTTGACCTCACATTTTCATGCATTATCTCTCCTTTCAAAGAGAAAAGGAATTCAAAGCCTTTCGCTGCTATGAAGCTGCCTGCGGGGGAGATTTCCTTCAATGTGGATACTGCAAAATAAGAACAGTAATACTCCAGGAACTCTCTTATATCTTTAAGGTCCTGCGGAAGCTCATATTCATCATCCCGGGATTGCAGCATAGCATGTTCTTTAAATTTTCTGACCCGGCGCCAGAGGGTTGCCTTCGATACACCGCTCTCATCCCGCAGCCGGGCAAAATCTGCACTGCTGCAGGCCAAAACCGCCAGAACCTGAATGGCTGATCCCTGCAAAAGTTCTTCAAGGGGCATATAGCTGCGATTATGGAAAAGAGATTTGAGCCTGGCTGCATGCAGGTTGCTGGATAATGCTACTTTCTTTGTTATTCCTCTCTTTGAAGTTTCCACAAATCCTTTATCTTTCAAAGATGCTACAGTTCTTGAAATATAGCCTTTGGTGACACCAGTTTTTTCTGATAGCTCGCTAATAGAGAGCGCAGTATCAAGAAGACTTATTGTGCGGAGTTCAAGTGCTGAAAGTTTGTAATTCATTTATATCAAAATAGTAAACAAATATATAAGTAGTTTACTATTTTGATACTATCCCCCGTTACTTTGCTTCCGCGGTGACTTCGCAGGAAATGGTAAGCCATATGGGTAAGGCTTACAGCGCACCTTTACAGCCGCCCCACGTTGAAGCCCTGCGCCCTGAACAGGAATGCTATCTCTATAGTCCTACCAAAATTTATGAAGTTATGCTGTTCATATATTTCTGCAATGAATCGAAGTAATTGGAATCGATGCTGTAAGTTGTGTACCAACCATTTATATCAACTTTAACAATCCCTTTCTCTTTCAGGTGTTTAATGTGCTGTGTAATCGTGGGTGCACAAACCCCGATTTTTTCTGCAAGGGTTTTATGATTTATGCTTTGATTATTGAAAATCTCTAAAATAATCTTTTTATGCACATCATTTTTCAGCGCAGAAATTACTATCTGTTCTTCTTTCTTATAGGTGGAATGGTTCAGAAAGTAGCGTTTTTTTCCATTTGTTTTGCAAAATACTATCATGTCTTCTGCTTTCATCATTCCCAAGTGGTATTCGACAGTTCCTCTGTTCAATCCCATTGCTTTGATTATCTCACTAAAATAACTTCCGGGGCAGGATTTAATAAAAGCATACAGCTTATTTCTGTTCGTGTTCTCTAAAACATTTGAACGGCATATTCTCTTATATCCACCCAGAACTGGAAAAAGTCTTGGAAAAAAAGTTTCGGGAGCCGTGGTTACCTGAGTGAAACCCAGTAAAAGAAGAAACAGCCAGTATGGAATCGGTTTAACTTCGATTTCATGTACCTCTTCACCTGCTACCGAGGCACCTGATTGGCTACTCTGGGAGGGACGTACGGTGTACTCAGTGGCAAAGGCTGTAGAGACCGATAATAAAAAAAAGAAACTAAGGAGGAATATTCTCGGTCTAATGCTGATAGACGTTAAAGTTGTAGTCCTCCGTTCCAACGACTGATACTCCATATACCTCATACTTCCATTGTCCTGCTTCTACATAACCTTGACCGGGAACTATATCAATATGTATCCTGCCGTCAATTACTCCATCGTTTATATCATAATAAGTTCCAATGCTGCTACCGCCGGGCGTGTATATGGTCACCGAGAGGGAATCTGTTTTGTCTCCCCAGTTCAGGTCAACTTCAAGCCAGTTTACGCCGCTTCCCACATCTGTATAGTATGTTTTTGTCTGACCCTGTGTTATTGAATCGTATATCAGGATAGATGCTGGCGGCGCATCTCCTTTCGAAGGGCGCACTGTATATTCGGTAGCCGATACTGCTGGTGCAGACAATAATGCTGCAACCATAAACAAGGCAATTAACCATTTCATCTTATCACCAAAATGGTAAAACAGCAAGGGAGTATATGAGTTTTCTATGAAAATCACCTAACTGATTTGGAGTATTGTCAAATGGTTGAAGTCAGGTGCATGAAACTGATCATCGATCAAATGCTTCTACTGCTTTTATTTCGCTGATCCTAAATCAGTTAGGCAGTTTTCATAGAAATTATATAAGGCTGTAGGGATTTGTAGAAATCGTGCGGGGTTCAACTGAACCATCAAGAACGGTTGAACCCCGAACATGCCCGAAGGCATAATTAGGTTAGGCTTTGAAGATACTTAAAGCTTGCCAGTTGCCTTCGGAGTAAATGAAACGGAGGTGAAAAAGAATGAACGCAAGCAAAATAGGAGTAATGGCTCTGATGGTATTCAGCATATTCAGCGGCGTAGCTCTGGCAGATCCGACCTATACTGGAACTGATGCGGGAAATACTGCAAGCGCAGCAAGCCAGCTTGAATATCCGATACCGCTCAATAGTTGGTGGTTATATGCACACGGAACTCTTTACCCAGGGTCTGATTCAGACGACTGGTACCAACTCAACACCCAAAGCGGCGAGTATTTGAACTACCAGCTGGATCTCGGCGATTACTCGACAACTGAGCAGAGAATCCGTGACTGGGCGAATACTGCCACACTCGGGCCACTCAATAGCGGAAAGACTTACAATCCGGTAACAGGTCCAACGAAATCCTGGGATCACATAATTGGTATTGACAGTCAAAATCCAGAATATGAGTTTACATTGAAGCGGAGTCTGAGCTAAAATGGCATATTAAAACCCATACAAAATTTTAAAATTTTTATTTTTTATTATATATAAAAAATAGCACGGTGAAAATCAATGAACAAAAAAACAGGCGTACTAATAATATTTATCAGCATGCTCTTACTCATAGCCCAGACCGGGATGGTAAGCGCAGTAAACCTGACTACTGATGCTGATAAAGTTGAAAGTCTGATTGAGATCACTGATATCATAGAAAAAGAGATTCAAAATTCAATCGATTCTACTAAGTTCGATATTTTCTATACCGTGAGGGATAACAACTTCTTGTGGTCTCCCGATGGGTCTAAGTTATTGATTTTAGCTCACAGGAATATGATGACGAAAGGCTTGGAATCGATATTGGACACAAGACGTGTTCGATGCGGTGAATTCGGTCTTCATGAACGTGCTTCCACTCTTTTCTGGATATATGCGGACGGCAGTGAAATTACTACCATCGCAAGAGCCGAGGAAAGTATCAGGGCGGCAAAGAACAATACCGCTGCTTTCATAGACTCTGTTTGGTGGAGTTCAAATGGAGATAAAATTGTTTTCGAGATAATGAATCCATGCGATGAGAAACCCCACAACTTGTACGTTTCGGATAGAAACGGCGCTATTCTGGCTGAGGTTAAAGGTCTTGATTATCCTGCACTTAAATGGAGCCCTGATGGGAACAAGATTAATATTTTAGATCGCAACGATAAGACACTAGTCAACGTAATAGGTGTGGAAAGTTCCACTGTTATGCAGCTTCGTCTCGGTATCAATGCTGCTGGTTATTATAATGATATGAAGTGGAGTCCTGAGGGAGAAAAAATCGCTTTTATCGGCAATAAAGATGGAGAGATTTACACAATTAATGTCAATAATTCCTCTATTAAGCAGCTAACCACTAATATGCAAGCCATGGGGTTGAGCTGGAAGCCTGATGGGACAAAGTTAGTATTTGTTGCTGCAGATGGACTCTACGTAATGAATGCTGACGGCAGCAATCTCACATTAATCAAAAAAGAAAACTTTGGTCTTGGATTATGGAGTCTTGGGTCGTGGGGCCCTGATGGAAAGAGATTATATTTTACAAACAGCGATGAAAAAGGAGTTTCTAATCAGTATTATGTTTTAGACATTGAGGGAATGACTACAAAACCAGTAGCATCTGCACAGGATATTCATGGCACAATGGGTAACAGGGTCTATTTCACCAATAGCGCTCTTGTTAAAGTAAATCCAGATAGAACCGAACAGAGTCTTGTTAAGAATATATCTACCAATATTTATAGTAGCAATGAAATATCTTCAAACTCTGACGGTAGCAGGGTAACTTTTACCATTGGCAGCATGCTAACTGGGCGAACACGCACATATATATTGAAACTGAAGGGGTACGATGAGGTCATGTCGATTTATGCCTCCAGTTCTATTAAACAAGGGGATGTGGCTTTTATTGAAGTTAACTCCATGTCATCGCATGTCGAAAATGCAACAGTCTTTCTTAACGGGAGGGAAATAGGGAAAACCAATGAAAGCGGATTTTTAAAATATAGCTTCAAAGAAGCGGGTAATCTCAGGTTAAGTGCTGTCAAACAGGGCTTTAGGACTGCAAATATGTCTATGACAATCAAAGAGCAGTCATCCGAGCCGACAGTTATTACAACAGCAACGCCTGCGCCTACAGTGACTAATAATACGCCCAGAACGCCCGGGTTTAGTTCGATATTCACAGTGATCGTATTAATATTAACAGTCTATCGGATTAAGAAAACAATGAGGATTTAATGAAACGGAATATTGGAAATGTGTTTGTAATTGCACAGAAGGAGTTTGCAGATAATCTTTGGAGCATGAGGTTTCTGGCATTACTTTCAATTGTTGCGCTGATAATATTCTCAATGAGCTATAGAGCAGCTACTGATGGAAGTGAAGTATTTAAATATGGGGGAAATTTTATTGATGTTGCCCAGATTATTGCACTTTTCCTGCCGCTGGTAGGGATTGCACTTGGGTTTGATATAATAGTTAAAGAGCGAAAATCTGCCTCATTAAATGTTCTTTTAACCCATCCTGTTTTCAGGGATAATATAATAGCAGGCAAAATTATCGGGTCTATGGCAACACTGGCACTGGTTGTAGGCATAGCTGTAATCGCCTCTGTCGGAACAGTACTGGCTGTAACTGGAGTTCAGGACACCCTTCTTGAGCTTCAGCGCGTACTGATTTTCGCCATCTTAACATTTCTTTACATCTCTGTATTTTTGGGCATTAGCATATTCCTCTCGACAGTCTTAAAAAGCGCTTCAAGCTCCTTGATTTGTGGGATAGCTGTCTGGCTTAATATGGTTGTAATATATGGTGCAATCATTTTCGTGATAGCATCTATAGCGACCGGACAGGTTTCTTCTGATTCTTCACTTTTCTATAAGCCCAGACTTGAACTCAATGCACAAATGCAAAAATTTACTCCACTACATCATTATGCTGAAACTGTTAAGGGTGCACCTGATTTTAGTTGGGGAGGAGTAAACGTTGGTACAGGTAAGTTAAGTAAAGGAATTTTCGACACAGGCAGTTCTCTGGATAAATGGATAGAAGAATACTGGGAAAACCTTGTGGTACTTATTGCTTTACCAATTATTCTATTTATCGCATCATTCATAGCGTTTCTTAGAAAGGATATAACTTGGTGAGAGATTATGAAAATGAGTTTTAAAAATTCAATCGCTATTGCCCAGAAAGAATTTGCAGACAATATATTTAGCCCCGTGTTCTTAGTTCTGCTAATTACTTTCACGCTTATTATCTTCAGCTTTAGCTACATGAATGGATTGGAGGCAGGGCGTTTTACAAAAGGTAGTACTTTGTTAATGGCTGGATTTTCAGGTGTAGCCATGATAATAGGCTTTTTTTCTCCTCTGATAGGAATTGCGCTTGGGTTTGATGCTATCGTTAGAGAGCAAAAGTCTGGATCTTTAAACGTTCTTCTAACGCACCCTGTATTCAGGGATAATATTATTATCGGTAAATTTCTAGGTGCGATGATAACATTAGCTCTTGTTCTGGGGATTTCGACTGTGGTATCTATCAGCAGTTTGCTTCTTCTCCTTGGCGGTACTGTAAGCGGAATTGAACTGAGCAGGTTATTTTTATTCATAGGAGTAACCTTCTTCTACAGCCTCATCTTTCTGGGAATAAGTGTTCTTCTCTCTACCGTAGTAAAAGAAGCAGCAGATTCGCTGGTTTACAACGTTGTAATCTGGCTGGGTTTGGTTGCTGTATTCGGTGCGATTACCGCTGGGCTTGCAATCATTTTTACAGGCCAACCAATCAGAATAGGCAGCACTTCTTTTGAACTTGCACTGAACCTCGCGAAAGTATCGCCTCTCTACCACTATGCTGAAGCTATAGCAGGTCAAGGTTACGTTGGATGGGAAGGTATTGGATTTGAACCAAGCGCGATAAAAGGGATATTAGACACCCGTTTTACCCTCGTTCAGTGGTTCAGCGAGTTCTGGATGAACTTGACAGTGCTAATAGCAACTCCCATCATCCTGCTTATAACAGCTTTCATAGCATTCCTCAGGAAGGACATAAGTACATGAATAAAATCTTAAAATTTCTCGGAACTATAGTAATACTCATATTAATTCTGCCTTTAGCCAGTGCTGAATTCTCCCAAATCACAGCCACTACAGACATAACAGGCAAAGTCGTCCGCCCAGGTGACACCGTTGAATTCACCACCACGTTGCAAAAGGGCTATAATACCACTAAAAGCATCTCAGTCAAGCTTTTCATAGACAAAAAACCTGACAACTGGCTCGCTGGTTTCTATGCAGATAATAACCAGGTCAGCCAGATAACCTTCCCGGCGGACTCAACTGCCACAAAGAAAATTGTTTTAAGAATACGGGTGCCGGTTAATACCAGCGATGGCGCCTACCTGATAAGGATAGGCTTGCAGCCCTATGGCGAGGATGTGACCAATTATGACTTGATATACCGGGAGTTTGCAGCAACTGTAGACAGAAACGCCATGCCTAACCTTGATATATATTCAAGCATCCCAGGGAGAAAAACCCACCCAGGCTCTCCAGTCAAATTCAGCGTCACGGTAGAAAATAAATACGACAGCAGGGCGACAGTAAAGCTCTCAGTGCCTTCAAAGCCAAGTGAGTGGGGCGTGGACATGCTCTCCTCAGAGGGCGCCAGAATTACAAAACTGAGCATCCCTGCAAAAGGCAAGCAGGATTTTGAGGTTGTAGCCCAGCCTCCGATCAATTCAACTGATGGGGATTTTGAAGTGCTGATAGGAGCATCCATGGAAAGCGGCAGCCAGATCATCTCGCTGCCTTTGAGCATCAGCATAAATCCAGACATAGACCCAACCCAAGCCTTAAGTGCATATCTTGAAATGCGCTCAGCTATAGCAGGTCTTGAGGTTCGTCCTGAGAATGCTGCGGAATTTATCGTATCCCTGAAAAACAGGTACGACCAGCAGATCAAGCTGAACTTAAAAGCATTAAGCAAACCAGAAGGCTGGAATGTGGAATTTCTCCTGGATAGCGACGATGATGTGAGGCTGACCTCCCTTGAACTGCCAGCCAAAGGTGAGCAGAAGTTCAAAGTGAAAATCAAACCTTCCCTGAATGCCAGCGACGGCATATATTCTATATTCGTGGGCGCTGTCAGCGGAGAGAAAAGCGTATCCCAGAAACTTGAGGTCACTGTCAATAAAGGTATTGAGAAAAGTGAGCTACTCAGCCTTTATCCAAGCTACACCGAGGTAACACTTAATCCAGGCAGCTCGACAGAGATCAGAGTTACCCTGAGAAACGGCGGTAATGAGGCACTGAGCAATGTGCAACTTGAGATACAGGAAGTAAGCGGCATCAGCACTCAAATAAGAAGTTTCGGGACAATAGAAAAACTGGAGGCTGGCGAATCGAGGAGCATTCCGGTTGAGATAACTGCGCGATCAGATGCAGGCTCAGGGATAAAAGAGATATTCATGCGTGCAAGGAGCGGCGATATTCAGGGCGACGAGAAGAGCATCAAAGTCAATGTGGAAAAATCAGGAAGCAGCGGGGTGGCAGGGATCGGGATGGTAGTGCTGGCTATTATTGCGCTTGTGTTTATAATACGCAAATTCGGGAGAAGATAAACATGAATGAAATCAGTCAAAATGAAAACATTATAGAAACAATAAATCTTACCAAGCGTTTTGGTAAAAAGAATGAGCTTGTAGCAGTGGATTCGCTTAACCTGGGCGTTAAAAAGGGCGAAGTCTTTGGCTTTGTAGGTCCCAATGGCGCGGGCAAGACCACCACAATGAAGATGCTGATAGGCTTGCTTGAGCCCACAGGCGGCTCTGGCAGAGTAGCAGGCTTTGACATTGTGAGAGAGGTCATAAAGATAAGGGAAGCAACCGGGGTTTTACCTGAACCTGCTGGCTATTACGATAATCTCACAGCAAGACAGAATCTCAGGTTCTATGCCAAGCTCTACGATATCGATGAAAAGACGAGAGAGAAGCGCATCGTTGACCTTCTCGAACTGGTGGGTCTTGGGCGTGCCATAGACCAGCGAACGGGGGGATTCTCAACAGGCATGAGGAAGCGTTTCGGTCTTGCCCAGGCACTTATAAACGAGCCAGGTGTTCTGTTCCTTGATGAGCCTACAAGTGGCATAGACCCACTTGGCGCCCAGATGATGAGGGATTTGATCAAGAAGCTCAGCAAAGAGAAAGGTGTAACAGTGTTCCTGAGCAGCCACAGTATGGCAGAAGTGGAGGAGATATGCGGCAGGATAGGCGTTATATCAAGGGGCAAGCTGCTTGCCGTGGGTACGGTGGAGGAACTCAGGGATAAGGTGAGAGAAAAAGAAGGAGTAAGATACGCACTTGAAGTCCAGGATTTGCCAGCGCATAGAGTTATAGATGGCTTGAAAGGATTGAAAGGTGTGCGCTCTGTTGAGTCGGTGAACGGTCATATCTCACTGCTGACAGACCCGGGCACACGCATGGAGATAGCTGTGGCAGTGAAGTCTATGGGTGGAACTATATCCCGATTCGAAGAAGAGAGGATGGATTTGCAGCGGGTGTTCCTGAAGCTGATAGAAGAATCGGCATGATGCTGGGATACCCGTATATATACGGGACAAAATCTAATTCTAATCAGTACAAGTATTCATCATGAAAAAATCGAATCTGAATAAAAGTGAAAAATCGATCGATGATCTCAAAATAACTGAGAACCTCAAGAAAATCAAACACAAGATTGCGATAATGAGCGGAAAAGGGGGCGTGGGAAAGAGCACGGTAGCCGTTAATCTGGCATTTGAACTCTCAATGCGCGGCGCTGAAACCGGGCTGCTGGACGCTGATATTCATGGCCCAAGTACTCTTAAAATGTTATGTATTGAGAACAAGCAGATCATAGCAGACAAAACTGGCATTTTTCCTGCTGAGATTCCGCCGCACCTCAAGGTTATGTCCATGGGTTTTTTAATCTCGGATAAAGATTCGCCTGTAATATGGAGAGGTCCAGTAAAAATGGGAGCCATACGGCAGTTCATAGGCGATGTCCACTGGGGAAATCTGGATTATCTGATTATCGACCCTTTGCAAGAACTCTCAATATCCCGGTCATAGGGATCATTGAGAATATGAGCGGTTTCATCTGTCCTCATTGCGGCGAATCAACTGCTCTCTTCAAGGTTGGTGGAGGAGAAAATGCAGCCCAGGAAATGGGTGTGCCGTTTCTTGGAAAAATCCCTATCGATCCAGAGATTGTTGAGAGCGGTGATGATGGGAAGCCTTTTGTTTATTACAATTCCGAATCAGCAAATGTATTCAAGGAGATTGTGACAAAAATTGAGCGCTTTGTAAACGGCAGTAAAGGAAGGTCTGACATGCGGGAAAAGGAAGTGGTAATATGAAAATAGCTGTATCGGTAATGGAAAATAGTTTAGACAGTCAGATCGATCCAAGATTCGGCAGATGCCAGTATTTTTTAATCGTAGACTCAGAGACGATGGAGCTTGAAGCAGTATCCAATAAGGGAGCAATAGCCTCTGGCGGAGCCGGGATACAGGCAGCGCAGACTATTGCTAATAAAGGTGTCAGTGTGCTGATAACCGGGGATATTGGTCCAAATGCATTTAAAATCCTCTCTGCCGCCGGGATTAAAGTAATTACAGTCTCCACCGGGACTGTTAGAGAAGCTCTTGAGCGGTATAAGAGCGGCAGTTCGCAACAAGCATCTGGTGCAACAGCTGAAATTCATGCTGGTATTAAAGGAAGAGGGGGATAAATAAATGAAAGTATGCTTACCAACAACGGGGATGGACGGTTTGAATGATACGGTCGCCCAGCATTTCGGCAGGGCTCCAACCTATACAGTAGTGGACATTGAGACAAATAAAATAGAGATAATCGCGAATACTGGCGAACATATGGGAGGCACAGGACTGCCTCCAGAGTTCATAGCAGAGGCAGGCGCCCATATCATGCTCTGTTCCGGACTTGGTCCCAGGGCTGTAGGGATGTTCGAAGAATTCGGGATCGATGTGTTCATTGGCGCTTCAGGAACTGTACGGGATGTAATTGCTGCATGGCAAAGCGGATTGCTTGAAGAAGCCACGAATGAGAATGCCTGCAAAGAACACAGGCATGATTAAATTTAAAAGAGGTGAACATTAATACGTGACGCCATTTATCGAAATAAAAAACCTTTGCGTTGGCTTTGATGGGGTTGATGTTCTTAAGAATATCAACCTTGAGATCAAAGAAGGAGAGATAATCGGTATACTGGGAAAGAGCAGCGCAGGAAAATCCATTCTCATGCATATACTCAGAGGTGTGGAACCTTTTGAGAATGTTTCAGGCAGTGTGATCTACCATCTTTCTCGATGCAGCAATGGATATATTGAGCTTCCAGGCAAAGCCGGGACTGCCTGCCCGATATGTCATACAACATTTAAGAAGTTCGATGTAGATTTCGTGAAATTACCCATCCACGACCATTTTAGAAAAGAAATAACCAGAAGGATCGCTATTATGCTCCAGAGGACTTTTGCTTTATATGGCGATGAAAGGGTTATTGTGAATGTGATGAATGCACTTGAGGAGATCGGCGAACTTGGACCTGATGCAATAAACAAAGCCGCTGATCTGCTTGATCAGGTCAATCTCTCCAACAGGATGATGCATATAGCAAGAGAACTCTCAGGAGGCGAGAAACAGCGCGTTGTATTGGCGAGACAGCTTGTGAAAAAACCCATACTATTACTGGCAGATGAACCCACAGGAACCCTTGACCCCAAGACCGCAGATATTGTTCATGAAACCATCCTGAGAGCGACCAGGAATTTCAACATGTCGCTTGTTATCACCTCTCACTGGCCCAAAGTTATCGAGCAACTTTCGCACCGTGCACTCTGGCTTGATGAGGGGAAGATCGTAAAGATCGGCGATCCGCAGGATGTTTGCTCGGCGTTCATGAAAGAAGTGGGGAATATAGGCGACCTTGAAAAAGTTGATATCGGCAAACCCATTATTCGCGCGCGTGACCTGAAAATGACATATTTCTCCCTGGATAGAGGTGTAGTCAGGGCAAACAATGATGTCAGTTTCGATGTGAATGAAGGTGAGATATTCGGGTTAATCGGAACAAGTGGAGCAGGTAAAACAACAACATCCAAAATAATCTCCGGGCTGTTGAAGCCAACATCAGGTTCAATTGATGTCAGGATTGGGGATGAGTGGATAGATTTGACGCAATTGGGCGCTGATAAGAAGGGGCGTGCTACCAAATATATCGGCATACTTCATCAGGAATATAGCCTGTACCCTCACAGGAATGTTATTAATAACCTGACAGAATCTATCGGTCTTGATTTACCAGTTGAACTGGGTGAAAGGAAAGCCATCCAGACATTGATGACCGCAGGCTTCACAGAGAAAAAGGCACAGGAAATCCTTGCCAAGATGCCCGATGAATTGAGCGAAGGAGAAAGGCATAGAGTGGCGATGGCTCAGGTGTTGATCAAAGAGCCGAGGATACTTGTTTTTGATGAGCCTACGGGAACGATGGACCCGGTAACCAGGATAGAAGTTGCAAAGTCTATCATTCACGCCAGAAAAACATTGGGGGAGACCTTTGTCATAGTATCGCATGATATGGATTTTATTGCTCAGGTATGCGACAGAGCCGCATTGATGCGTCTTGGTAAGATTGTGGATATCGGAGAAACAGATGCTGTTTTATCAAAACTTTCCAGGAAAGAGCGGGGAGAAGCTCTGGAAGTAATGGTAAAAGGATGAAAAAAATACCAGGAGGAATGAATTTATGGCTATACTTGTTCAGGAAAGAGCAGGAAAATTGTTGGATGAAGGAATATTCTATGAAAAACAAGAAATTAAAAAGATAAAAATTCCGCCCCAAACAGTAATCGTTCCAAGCATGTACGGAATTTATCCCATTGGTCATCTAGCAGCGATCGGAAGCTATGATGTTCCATCAGGAATTATAGACAAAGAGAGAATTGCCGATTTCGGGATGTTTCACGCAG